>JBKQKT010000211.1:0-4557 GCA_052147365.1 Candidatus Korobacteraceae bacterium
AGTGCCGTTCCGCACGGATTGGTGTGCTTTATGATGGCGCAGACAGGCTCCTCGAATTCCTGTGCCAGGTCCCAAGCGGCTTGCAGGTCAACGATGTTGTTATAGCTGAGTTCTTTGCCCTGAAGCTGCTTGCCGTTGGCGATGCCTTTGCCCGACCCGTCCGAATAAAGCGCGGCTTTCTGATGCGGATTCTCGCCATAACGCAGATCGAAGGCCTTCTGGAACGTGAGCCGCAGGGTCGCAGGAAAGCCGACTGTTCTGTCGGGCTCAAACTTCGCGCCTTCGCCCCCGGGCGCGGCGATCCGCTCCAGTGTTGAGGCAATTGCCGAATCATAGGCTGCGGTAGTGGCAAACGCTTTTTGCGCCAGTTCCCACTTGGTTCTCAGCGACAGCTCGCCGCCGGATGACTCCATCTCTTTCGCGATCGCGTCGTACTCGGACGGCGAAGTGACGATGGCGACGTCCCGAAAGTTCTTGGCCGCTGAGCGCACCATCGAGGGCCCACCGATGTCAATATTCTCGATGATGTCTCCGAACTCCACGCCAGGCCTGGCGGCTGTCTTCTCGAAGGTATAGAGATTCACCACCACCATGTCAATCGGCTGGATACCGTGCTCGCTCACCGCGGCGCGGTGCTTCTCGTTACTGCGAACATGCAGAATGCCGCCGTGCACCTTCGGGTGCAGAGTCTTCACACGCCCATCCAGCATCTCGGGAAATCCGGTCAGCTCCGAGATGTCCTTCACCGCAATACCCGACTCGCGCAGCAGTTTGGCTGTTCCCCCGGTGGAGATGAGTTCCACTCCCATCGCGGCCAGCCTGCGCGCAAACTCCACCAGCCCGGTTTTGTCGGTGACGCTTAGAATTGCCCTTTGAACTCTGCTCATTGGTGCCTCGGTAGGGATGATTTAGTCCGCCCATCGAGCGGAATGAATCTACAGCAGAAGCGGAATATAGCACGTCAGCACTTTGCGGTCAGTGACGAGCGGAGGCACAAAAAATCCGCAGCCAAGGCTGCGGTTCGATTGCCCAGATCCAGCCATGTCACTTGCCGGCGCCGGCGGCCATTTTCTTTACCATCGCAAGCACCAACTTGCGATCACTTTCGTTCAAGCTTGGCGAATAACGTCGAATCTGGGTGAGGAAGCGCACCTCGTCCTCGCTGAGGCGCGGCATGGTTTTGTTTCCATTCTGATGAACGCCCCCAAAAAACTGCGCGAGCGGCATCTCCATGGCGGTGGCGATTTTCGCCAGAGTATCGAGAGACGGGATGGTATGCCCGTTCTCAACCCGCGACAGATAACAGCGCAGCAGACCGGTGCGCTTTTCAATATCGCCTTGAGACATGCCTTTTTGCAAACGGTAGTTGCGGATGGTTTCGCCGATGTTCATGGGAGACTTAGTGTCCTGAGAAGTGCTGGCCATGGGGGTGACTGCATAGTAATCATCATGTCGTCCGCTGGCAAGGAAAATCTTATGCACCATTCTCGATGCCAGATGAAATGCCCTCCGAATTGTGCATCTGCCGGTAACTTCTAAGGTACTAAGGTGTACTTAGGAATGGCTAAAAGGTGCTGTCTGGAAATTCGCTATCAATTTAATAGAACTGTAACAATCCTGCGCGACCTTACCTCGGCGTTAACAGCAATTCCATGTACACCAATCCTTCCACTCCTTCAACCGGGCCAGGTTCCACTTCCTTGAATCCTAACTTGCGGTACAAGGCTACGGCCGCCGCCATGGTCGGTGGATGCGTATCCAGCCGAAGCCGCGAATATCCCAATGCGTGACTCTCTTCGACCACCCGCGCCACAAGGTCCTTGCCAACTTTTCCCCCGCGAAAAGTTGGGCGCACGTAGAGCCGCTTCATCTCGCAGGCGCCTTCGAGCGGAAACGGACGCAATCCAACACAGCCGACCGGCTGTCCCGCCACCGTTGCCAGCAACAGCTTCCCCTTCGGCGGCGTGTAAACCCCAGGCAGCGAGGACAGTTCGGCTCCTACTGACCGGACACGGTATTGCGGTGTCAACTCCGCCTGGTATTCGCGAAACAGGTCGCGAACCTGCTCCAGCCCGTGCCCGCTCACTGCTTCCACGATTTCGCTCAATTCACACCGTCGATTTCACAGCCCGCCAGTTGCGTGCTTCGCTCCAGTTGCCACATGGGGGTGGACCCTCGGCGCTCACCCGTGAAGTGTCTCGCGGACTTGCACGGAATAATTATGGATTCCTTTGGGTCAGTCAAGGAATTAGCGTAGCGGTTCGAGCTCGGGTAGAGGGGCGCTTCAGCGCCGCGTCCAAGCGCGCCTAAATGGCTTCGGGCCGGACGCTACAGAGTGGGCGGCGGGGCTCCGCTGAAGCGTCCGCCGGAGGCCATCCGCTCCTCTGCTTCTTTCAGCGCCTCCTGCGGATCGCGCCCCGTGACGGCCTTGTACCACGCGGGATGATGCGTCCACGCCCAGCTCTCGCTCACTGTGCCGCGAGTCATCGCCTGAATCGTGCCCGGCTCGCCAAAGGTGCTGAGGTAAACGTGGAAGAAAATCCCGAACAGCATGATGAGGGCAGAAATGTCGTGGATCACATATGAGAGCGAGACCAGGATGCGCCCGAATGTCGTGGGAAACCACATGATCACGCCGGTAATCAGGTAGGCGATAGAGCCGCACACAATCTCCCAGAACATAAGTTTCTGTCCGCCGTTAAAGAAGCCGGTCTCAGGAGATTCCGTGGAGTCGCTACGGATGACGTACCGCCTAATATGCTTCATCCAGCGTGAATCCGCCGGGGTCCACGTCATCACTTGCCACCAATTCATCGCTTGCAACGCAAAGAAGAAAACGAAGCCCAGCCCGAACCAGGGATGCAGGAAGCGTGTCATGGCGCCGCCGCCAAACAAGGGCGTGAAGAAGCGGAATATCCACGGCAGATAGATCCCGAACCCGGATAGCAGCGCGAGGAAGAAGAAGATGCCGACCATCCAATGCAGAAAGCGAGTGTACACGGGATGACGAAACAACTCACCTGCATAGACAAGAGTCTGCCCCAGACGGTCAATGGCATTGGGACGATGTACGAAGCGGTCGGCCGAGGTTGCCATCTAGTTCTCCCTTCCCGGCGGCGGTGGTGGCGGATCAATTACCTTCACTGGCGGCGTGGGCTGCGTGCGCAGCGGGCCTTCGAAGACGTAGTGCATCACTACGCCGACAAAGCCCAGCATGGCGCCGATCAACCCGATAGGTTTGAAGAAGCTCTTCCAGATGGTGAACGCCAGTGGAATTCGTGGGCTTGCCGGCAGGTTGCCGTACTTCTCCGGCTTGGTAATGTCGTGCAGCACATAGATGACGCTGGTGCCGCCGATGGTGTCTGGATCGTACACGCCGGCATTCTTGAATCCCGA
This sequence comes from Candidatus Korobacteraceae bacterium, assembly GCA_052147365.1. GTDB lineage: Bacteria > Acidobacteriota > Terriglobia > Terriglobales > Acidobacteriaceae > Bog-257. The sequence goes on from JBKQKT010000211.1 coordinate 3,397, forward strand.
GACATCGCGCAACTGCTTGGCACGATTCTCCGCCAGAAACTTCATATCATCCTTAGTCCCGAAGTGCAGGCAGCCGGTGGGGCAGGACTTGATGCAGGCGGGCTCCAGGCCGGCTCCTACTCTGTCAGAGCACAGCGTGCATTTGTAAACTTTCTTCGTCTCCGAGTTGTACTTGGGAATGTTAAACGGGCAGCCGGAAACGCAGAACTGGCAGCCGATACAGTTTTGCTGCTGGAAATCAACGATGCCGTTGGAGTACTGCACAATGGCGCCGTCGGCCGGACAGGCACGCAGGCAGCCGGGATCGGCACAGTGCATGCACTGATGCTTGCGCATCAGCCAGGCGAAGCTGCCGTTGTCGTGCTCGTCCTCGTTGAACTTGATGAGGTTCCAGTAGTTCCAGTCGGTGTCGGGCATCGTCTGGTAGGTGTTGTCGAAGTGCGTGGTCTGGAACGGCATGTCGTTCCATTCCACGCAGGCCACCACGCCCGCCTTACAGCCGATGCAGGTCGTGACGTCAATCAGCTTGCAGACTTTGTCCTGCCGTTGTGTGCCCTCGCCGGCAATCGGCCCAGGATGGGCCGAGATTTGCTGGATTCGTAATGTTCCGCGATCACCCATCTCGTCCCTCCTTTACACTTTCTCCAGCTTCACCAGGAATCCTTTGAACTCTGGTGTGTAGGCATTCGGATCAATGACAGTTGGCGTCAGCAAGTTGGCCGGTGTCTTGGCGGTCCGGCCCGCGTCCTCGGAAATTCCCAGAAAGCCCCAATGGATCGGCATCCCGATCTGGTAGGTCTTCTTGCCGTCAACCATCATGGGCTTGATGCGTTTGGTGACCATGGCTTTCGCAATGTAATCGCTGCGCGCGCTGGTCACCTTCACTTTGTCGCCCCCCTTGATGCCCATTTCCTGCGCGAGCTCCGCAGGTATCTCCACAAACGGTACCGGCACTAACTGCACGTTCATGGGATTGTTCTTCGTCCAGTAGTGATATTGCTCGGTGAGCCGGTAGGTGGTGCAGACAAGGTTGTAGCCTTCCTTGGCCGTTCCGTATTTGTCCAGTGGAGTCTTGTACTTCTTCACCACCGGGTTGTTGGATTGGTCGGGATGTAGCAGATTCGCGATCGGGCTCTCAATCGGCTCGTAGTATTCGGGAAA
>JBKQKT010000212.1:0-9010 GCA_052147365.1 Candidatus Korobacteraceae bacterium
CGCTGTACTCCCGCAATGGCTGCTGGAATCGAGACAGGTTTTTGGAGTGTTGGTGACTTGGTGGAGGCAGCAGCATGACAATCGAGAAGATGTGTTTTATCGCGCCCGAGGACATTGAATCCGTACAGTTCAAGTGCGCGAAGTGCAGCGGCTCAATCACTGTTCCTGTTAGTAAATTAGGGACAGGCGACATTGGCCTTGTCATTACAAGAGTGTGTCCGCATTGTCGGACGGAATCTGGATTCACGCATGGCGCAAGCGACTTAGACCATTTCATGAATTTCGCTCTAGTGCTCGGAAGGCTAACTGAGATTTTCAAGGGAAAGAACGTCCAGTTCAGCTTTCAGGTTAAGTGTCCTGAGAAATGACGAGCCAATACATCGCGGAGTTGCGGGACGTGATACGGCGGCTGCATGGCGCGGAGCCTACGCACGTTGAGAGCGTTCCTGTAACAGAAACCTTTGGTGGTCAAAAGATATGGGATGGCATCGTGGAAGTGTTCGAGCTAAAAGACCATCCGGCAGCAAGTCGCGTGTACGCGTGGGCACACGATACGGACGATCTGAATAACCCGAAGCGGCATGTAACAGTGCTGCACATTCCACCTGTCACATCGGCAGTGCTAGCGGTCAAGGCAGCAATCGTACAGGAGTTCAAAAGTGGCGAACCCGAAGAAGCGTAAACCTGGAAGGCCGAGATTACCGAAGGGGGAAGCTAAAGACAGAACCCTGCCAGCGGTGCGTTTTGCTGCCTCCGAGATAAGAGCCATTGAGGCTGCGGCTAGGGTCGGCGACCAAAGCGTTTCAGAATGGATTCGCACGGCTGTGCGAGCGGCGCTACAGCAAACTCTTCCAATTGCGAACAGAACAGAGGCATCGCATACAGCCATTCCTCAACGCATCCGCAAGGGACTCCGCAATTTTGCCTCCGATTCGGAGACGGCATGATGGGCAAATTAGGACACTACCAAAAAAGGCGAAGAGCGGCCGTTTCGCGGAAATCTTCGCTCAGCGCGCCACTATAGGAGTTCCCTGGCATTGCCCCTTGCACATTTTGCCGCTCCACACCACCCCGAGCGCGTGCAGGATAAGCTGGTCTCCAATACTGAGCTTATCGGCGTCCAACACCGCCTCGTAGGCGTAAGTGACAACGTCGCTGCGGGTGATACACCAGGGTTCGTGACGAATTATACCTGCGCAATGTTCGCAGGCCGCATCGGCGCTATATGCATTGCTGTGATACCAGGTTGAAAGATTAGTTGTCGGCATTTTCCACTTCCCCACATCTCTTGGCGCTTCAAGTGCTATGTGGCGCGTCAGAGTTGACATGCATAAGTTAGCGCGAAGATACGCCGCGGACATCGCACGAGGGATGTAGTGTCGTTACGTCTTTTGTGTAGGCCACAAAAGGGTTACGTCCGGATATTGCTTTCTCCGGCGCGCGTTATCATGGGGCATGGCACAACAGCACTCAGCTCGATTTCTGGAAATTGTGAATGACGCCAAGAAGCGCATCCGCGAAGTTACAGTCGACGATGTGAAAGCAAGAGTCGACCGCAAAGAAGAGTTGTTAATAGTCGATGTTCGGGAAGACGATGAATGGGAAAAGGACCATCTTCCCGGCGCCACTCATCTCGGCAAGGGAGTGATTGAACGCGACATCGAGCAGAGGGTACCTGACCTTAACGCGCCGATTGTCCTGTACTGTGGAGGCGGTTTTCGCTCCGCACTTGCCGCCGATAACCTGGGACGAATGGGATACAAGAACGTCGTCTCGATGGATGGCGGCATTCGCGGGTGGCGGGAAAAAGGTTACCCGTTGACACGTGGTTGACCGAGCCGTCGCGCGGCGACCAGTGCTTGCCCCAGGCTTAGTCCTCCGTCACCAGCGGGAACCTCGCTGTGGGTAAAGACTTGAAACCCATTTTTCCTCAGACCAGCGCAGAGGCGGTCAAACAGGTACACGTTCTGGAAGGTTCCTCCGCTCAGGCAAACGCGTTCCAGGCCCGAACGCTGGCGCAGACGGGTGGCAACCTCACACAGTACCTCCTCTAATCCATTGTGGAATCGGCGGCTGATGTCGCCGACTGAAACTTTCCGCGCAATATCGTTTAACAACGCCTCAAACAATGCACGCGTGTCGACGGCCCAGCCCTCGCCTTCAGCACCTAGATCAAATGGATATGAGCTCTCATCACAAGAACCACCTGTTGCCATCTCCAGCTCGATCGCCGCTTGTGCTTCGTAGTTCGCCTGCCTGCGGATTCCTGCCAATGCCGCGACGGCATCGAACAGGCGTCCGCAACTGGAAGTCAACGGCGAGTTGATCCCCTGCTCCATCATGCGAAACAGCACATTGAGATTTTTCTCGGGAACATCGGCGACGAGTGGGAGGTCGCGCACGAAATCTGACCCAAAGTGACGGACCAGATACGAAACCGCCATGCGCCACGGTTCTCTTATCGCCGCCTCCCCGCCGGGCAGGGGAACATACGCGAGATGCGCGGCCCGCTCGAATCCGCAGTAATCGGCCAGCAGCACTTCCCCGCCCCAGATGCGCCCATCGGTGCCATAGCCGGTGCCATCCAGGGCGATGCCGATGACACGGTCTTCCAGATTGTTCTCTGCCATACAGCTTGCGATGTGCGCGTGATGGTGCTGCACTCCAACCTGCGGCAGCCCTGATTGCGCCAGTGCCCAGCGTGTCGAAAAATAATTGGGATGTAGATCATAGGCAAGTGCGACTGGCGTCATTTCCAGGATGCGCTGCAGATGCTCGATGGCCTCTTCGAAAAAGCTATAGCTTTCCGCATTCTCGAGATCGCCGATATGCTGCGAGAGAAAGGCGTGCCGGCCCTTGGTCAGGCAGATGGTGTTTTTTAGTTCACCACCAACCGCCAGCACCGATGGCACATCCTCGCGCAGGAAAACCGGCACCGGCACAAATCCGCGCGAGCGCCGCAACTGCCGCGAACGTCCACCAGCGACCCGCGTCACGGAATCATCGCAACGCAGCAGAATGTCGCGGTTGTGAACGAGGAAGCAGTCGGCCAACTTGCGCAGCCGGCGCACTGCCTCGTCATTGGCAATGCATATCGGTTCCTCGCTCACGTTGGCGCTGGTCATGACCAGCGCAGCGAAGCCGCCGGCCGCAAAAAGCAGATGGTGGAGGGGCGTGTATGGAAGGAACACGCCAAGGTAGCGGTTGAACGGCGCAACTTCCTCCGCGATCGGAGTATCTTCCCTGTGCCGCAACAAAGCAATGGGCCGCTGCGGGCTGAGCAACAACTGGCGCGCAGCACTGTCCACTTCGCAAAAACGCTCCGCCGCATCAAGGTCGGGAACCATGATCGCAAATGGCTTTTCAACTCGACGCTTGCGCTCGCGGAGCTTCCGCACCGCGTCGGCGTTGATGGCGTCGCAAGCGAGATGAAATCCACCCAAGCCCTTGACAGCGACAACCTGCCCGTCCTGCAGGCGCGCTGCTGTTTCGGCAATCGGATCGGGCACTTCAACCCGCTTGCCCCCTAAGTCCCATAACTCAACCTGAGGCCCACAAGTCCAACACGCGTTAGGTTGAGCGTGGAATCGCCTGTTGTGCGGGTCGTCATATTCCGCCTGACATGCAGGGCACATGCGAAACGCAGCCATCGAAGTGAACGGGCGGTCGTACGGAATATTGCGCACGATGGTAAAGCGCGGGCCGCAGTTGGTGCAGTTGATGAAGGGGTAACGATAGCGCCGGTCGGCGGGATCGAACATCTCACGCAAGCATTCGGAGCAAACCGCGATATCGGGCGAAATCAGCGTTCTAATCGGTTCGCCACGATGAGTGGTAACGATTTGGAAATCATGGTCGTCGTTGCACGGAATCTCGCGCACCGTTATGCCGGTGATGCGCGCTAGCAGCGGAGCTTCTGCTGGCAGACGCTCGAGAAAATCCTCCACTGCCGTGGGGGGACCCTGCACCTCAATCGTGACACCGGATGCGGTATTGCAGACGGTGCCGGCGAGTTGCTGCGAATGAGCAAGCCGGTAAATGTAGGGTCGGAAGCCCACACCCTGCACAATCCCCGAGACCTCGATGGCCTTCCGTACCAGCATAAAAGCACGCGCTGGAAGGATACCTTATCTCGACGGCGTGTCTCAGCGGCTGGCTTTGCTTTTCCGATTTGCAGACAACCAGAAACAAACTGTGTCCCTTCAAGACAAGCTGCGAACCTTTACTCCTCCTGCTTTGAGTCGCTGGTTGACTTCCCTCGCAATGGCCACACTTCCCGGAGTGTCGGAGTGGATGCAGATGGTATGCGCTTCAACTGGTAGCTCGCGACCATCGGTGGCGGCCACGTGGTGGCGAAGAGCAATGCTTGACGCTTGCTCTGCTGCGCGCGCCGGGTTGTCGAGCAGCGCACCGGAGAGGGTCCGTTTGCGCAGAGTGCCGTCTGGCTCGTAAGCGCGATCGGCAAAGGCTTCCGCCGCAGATTGCAGGCCCATCGAACGCCATGCTTCCAGGGCGGAGGACCCTGCTTGTCCAACCATGATGAGTTGGGGATCGATCGCCTTGGCTGCGTGACCTATTGCCAGCGCGACTTCGCGGCGCTTGTTGGCCGCGTGATACAGCGCGCCATGTGGCTTGACGTGGACCAGGCTCATGCCCAACGAACTCGCGATATTCTTCAAAGCAGCGATCTGCTGATGAACAGACGCCTCAATTTCCTCTGGAGAAAGTAGCGACTCGACGCGGCCAAAGTTGGCACGGTCGGGATAGCCCGGATGGGCGCCAACCGCCACGTTCAACTTTTTCGCAGCGGCAACTGTTTCGTACATTGTGTGTTCATCGCCGGCATGTCCGCCGCAGGCAACGTTGGCGGAGGTGATGTAGCGCATTAACTCGAAGTCTGTTCCGTTGACGAGCGATTCTTCGGACTCGCCCAAATCGGCGTTGATGTCGATGGAAAGATCACTCATACAAATATCCCCTTTAGCCACTCCTCCTGCTCCCGTAGAGCGTGGATCGCCTGCGCAATGGAAACCTCTGTAAATCGCACCTCGTCGCACGGGCGCAACTGACCGACGCGATGCGTGTCAGCCGCGACCACGTTCGCGATCTTGGGATAACCTCCCGTGGTCTGCTGATCGACGAACAGAATAATCGGCTGTCCGTCCTGCGGCACCTGAATCGCCCCGAGCGGAATGCCGTCGGTCAGGAGCTGCGACTGCTGGCGCGGCCGTATGGCCTCTCCCTTCAGCCGCAGCCCGCTGCGGTCCGACTGTTCGCTGACAACGTAGGTGCTGGAGAACAAAGCCTGGAATTCATCTGGTCCGAACCAATCCTGCTGAGCGCCCCTCGTGACCCGCAGAGGTTTTTCACAATGCACAGCGTCCAGCGCGCTCTGCCGCACTGACCGGGCGAAGAATTCACCATGCCGGCGCACGCGCAGCACGTCATCCTTCTGCAACCTGCGCCCTTCAAATCCTCCGAAGTGGGCGGCCACGAAGGTTGACGCGCTGTCCATGACTAAAGGAATGTCAAGTCCTCCCTGCACGGCCAGATAGCAACGAGCGCCGGTAGTCATGCTCCCACATTGTAAGACTGCTCCCGCTGGAAGCTCGATCGCGGTGTAGGATGGCGCTCGATCGACACCGATTTTGCATTCGCAACTGGCTCCTGTGATCGCGATGACGGCACCCTGCTCGAACTCGAGAGTTGCCCCCAGCAGCGTCATCTCCAGCGCGGGTGCATTCTCCTCGTTTCCAACGAGGAGATTGGCGATGCGGAACGACAACGAATCCGCCGCCCCGGCGGGAGAAATCCCGAGGTGAGTGTAACCATAGCGCCCCAAATCCTGGACGGTGGTGAAGAACCCAGGCTTGACAACCCGAATCGTCGTTTCGCACAGTTTCATGTTTTGAGTTTCGCGTTTCGAGCAAAATCCCCAACCCGAAACTCCTCAAATATTGCGCGATCGATTGCAGCAAATCTCATCCTGTCCCCCGGCTGCAGGCGAGTTGGAGGCGTAGCATCGGGATCGAACATGTGCAGCGGCGTCCGTCCAATCAGTCTCCATCCTCCCGGAGAGTCCATAGGATAGATTCCTGTCTGGCTGCCGGCAATTCCCACGCTGCCGCCAGCAATTGAAGGCCGCGGAGTCGCTAGTCGGGGTGTGCGCAAGTCCTCAGGCAGTCCCCCGAGGTAAACGAACCCGGGCGAGAATCCGAGGAAATACACGAGATACGTCGGGGACGAATGCAGCCGAACAACATCTTCCACACAAAGCCCAGCGTGCTGCGCGACATCGGGCAAATCGGGGCCAAATTCGGCATCGTAACACACGGGAATGGTAACCACCGCCGCGACTCGGTCAACCTCGGGTTTATTAGTGCCGCCCAATTGCTCAACAATGGCCGTCAGCTCGTCGTGTGTCATCCGCAGCGGATCGAAATCAATGAGCAGCGACGCGTATCCCGGATGCAGGTTGCGAACGCGCTCCTCGTTCCGCGCCTGGAATGCATGAAACAACTGCATCACCTGCCCGTGCAGCTGGGGTGAAATGGTGTTGCCGAACACCACCAATAACGACGAGTCGCTTGCCCGAACAATCTTCATGGCCCTCAAGCCCCTTCCCTGCAAGAATAGACGATCGGTGTGCGGCCAACCCTCCATTACGTGTCCGCCGTCACAGACAAAGCTCACCATCTGCGCTATGTTGGGCTGTAACTGAGGAGGTTACGCATGGCAGCGCCCTGGGCCCATCGTTATGCGCAGCGTACCAAAACAGCCAAAAGCTCCATCATCCGTGAACTGCTGAAGCTCACTCAACGTCCAGAAATCATCTCTTTTGCCGGCGGCCTGCCCGCTCCTGAAGTGTTTCCGGTTGCGCGCTTCCAGGAAGCTTGCCAGCGCGTTCTGTCCACAAACGCGTTCGCCGCGTTGCAGTACGGGCCCACTGAAGGTTACGGCCCTTTGCGCGAGCTGATTGTGGCGCAGATGGCGCGCTATGGCATTATCGCCACCGTTGACAACGTCCTCATCACCTGCGGCTCGCAACAGGCGCTGGATCTCATCGCCAAACTGCTCATCAACCGCGGTGACCGCATTCTGGTAGAGTCCCCCACCTACCTCGGTGCGCTACAGGCCTTCGATCTGATGGGCGCCGAATATGTGACCGTGCCGGTCGATGAGCAGGGATTGCAGACCAGCGAGATGGAAAAGGCGCTGCGCTCTGGACCCAAGTTCATGTACGTCCTGCCGAACTTTCAGAATCCGGGCGGCGTCACGCTATCCCGCAGCCGCCGCGATGAGCTGGTGAAACTATCCGACAAGTACGGCACTCCCATCATCGAGGACGACCCCTACGGACAGTTGCGCTACGAAGGCGAACATATTTCGCCGCTGGTAGTACTTGATCGCACCAATCTCCAGCGCGACAATGGCTACCGCCTGGGCAATGTCATTTACCTGAGCACCTTCTCCAAGGTCATGGCGCCGGGACTGCGGCTGGGCTGGATCGTGGCCCCGCCCGACGTCATCACCCATCTAGTGCAGTTGAAGCAGAGCGCCGACCTGCACACCAGCACCTTCACGCAGATGGTGGCCTACGAAGTAGCCCGTGATGGCTTCCTCGAGGAGCATGTGAAGCTCATTCGCCGTGTGTACGGAGAACGCCGCGACGCCATGCTCGAGGCTTTACATAGCTACTTCCCGCCTGAAGTAACATGGACGCATCCCAAAGGCGGGCTGTTCCTGTGGGTCACTTTGCCGCCGGGAATTGACACCATGAAGCTGCTGGACACCGCCTTGCGGCAGGATGTCGCGTTTGTGCCGGGTGATCCGTTCTTCCCCGGCGGCGACCCTGGTTCGCACATGCGGCTTAATTTCTCCAACGCTCAGCCGGAGCAGATCCGCGAGGGAATTCGCCGGCTGTCCATCGCGGTAGCGCATGAGTTGGAGCATCACGCAGCCGGTGTAGCGGTGTAAAGGCAGGTGTCAGTCGTCAGTGGTTAGTGCTCAGCGGTTAGTAGCAGTAATAGGGAAGTCTCCCCGGATGACCTCGTAACCTTTCTACTACCCCGCGCATCCAACCTGTTTAGACGCCGCGGTTGATCCTGAGTGACTGAGACCCTGCAATTCGTCGTGCACTACGGGTATGCCCTGCTATTTTTCTGGGTGCTGCTTGAGCAGGGTGGCTTGCCCATCCCCGCCGCGCCCCTGTTGTTGGCTGCGGGGGCGCTGGCCGCACAAGGCCGGATGCACTTCGCGTTCGTTGCCCTCATTCCAGCTATCGCCTCCCTCTGTGCCGACACTTTCTGGTACTTTTTCGGAAAGCGACGCGGCGGCGTTGTCCTGAATCTGCTATGCCGCATCGCCCTTGAGCCTGACTCCTGTGTCCGCCGCACCGAAACCACGTTCACGAAATTCGGACCCCGCACGCTGCTTATTTGTAAGTTCGTACCCGGCCTCAACACGGCGGCACCAACCTTGTCGGGCATGGTGGGCGTCGATCTTCCACGGTTCCTGCTCTTCGATTTTCTAGGGGCTTTGCTGTGGACGAGCGCGTTCACGGGGCTCGGGTTTATCTTCGGCAAGCAACTCGATCGCGCCAACCTTTACGCGCAGCGCTTCGGCGGCTATTTGCTGCTCCTGTTTGCCACCGGTGTCGTTGCGTACGTTCTCAACCGCTGGCGTGAACGGGAGCGCTTTCTGCGACAGGTCAAAGGTGACCGCATTACACCTGACGAGCTGAAGCACAAGCTGGAGTCCGGCGAACCGGTCGTGATCGTTGACCTCCGCCATCCGCTCGACGTCTTGAGCAATCCACGCACTTTGCCGGGAGCGCTGCAGATTTCGCCCGAAGATCTCGAAGCTCGTCACGGCGAAATCACGCGCGACGGCGAGATCGTATTGTTCTGCACTTGACCTAACGAGGCCACCAGCGCCCGTGCGGCGCTGCAACTGCGAAAACACGGTATTCGCCGTGTGCGTCCGCTGCTCGGCGGTTTCTACGAATGGA
>JBKQKT010000213.1:0-12418 GCA_052147365.1 Candidatus Korobacteraceae bacterium
CCTCACATCGGTAGAACCCAATTCTGTGATACGAAAAGTTAAAGACTGCTTGCTAATGAGCCAGTTGCATTGCTCTTTCCACTAATGATGCACCGTCACGAGATAGACGGGGTAACCACCGAATGTGCCCTGAAGGGCGATTTCGGCGTGCTCTTCCAACATGCGCCGCAGAATCCACTGACGATCGCCATCCAAGGAGCCGATGACATAGTACTCCTGATAAGAGTTCAAGAAAGACGGAAGATCACGGACTGGAAGCCGTGTCCAGCGCCTGAAAGCCTCGGCCGTGAGGACAACCCAGTTGTAGTGAGGCATGCGCACAGAGCTCGGATCCGTTATGTACACGCAACGTTCGCGCAGGGATGCCGAACCATGTGCTTCGAGACGAAGAAAAAGATCCTCTTCGCCGGGTACAATCGGGAACGATGGTTGCAAACCGCGCGATGGGAGGCGCTGGACAATCTAGTGTCAGAAGAACGGGTACGACCAGACGATATCGATGGCGGATTCGAATTTAATGCTTGGTATCTTTGCGACCCAAATTATAGGCCCAGTCCGGAGAAAAGCTGGTGTTGGGTGACAAACGACGATTTCATGATCGCATTCGGACCAGTCCCCGGTTATAAGGAGATGAAACGGTATCATTTTCAAAGATGGCTGCCACCGGGGGAAGGGACCATTTTGATCTTGCGAAAGAATGATGCCAAGCTCCGCTGAAGCACTCTAGGAAGCGCAAAATTCTGAGTCTAAATTTCAGAGCGTACCGGATACTACGCCGCGATTAGCATGAGAACTTCGCAAGGCCCCCAGAATAGCGGCCAAAACCTGAGAACGAATCCTCCGCGAGAACGGAGAGCGAATACTCCCATACGCGGCACTTACGGGCAAGATACAACAGAACTTCGAGAGGATGGGTTGCGATGCGGCGTGTAGCCTTTGCAGTTCTCTTCCTGTCATTGGAGATTGGCGGCCGGGGTTACGCCTCCAGTTTGCAAAACGCGAACTTAGCGAATAGAGCGGTGACCCACAGCCACTTAGGATCGGGAGCTGCGACCGCATCCCCCTGCGTGAATGGAAACTCCATGGCGGGACCTTGCGATGGCGACGCGCCCCCTGGAATCACTTACGCCACCACCGCGCAGAATTGGTCTCAGACCATTGCCCGCGGACTGCAAAACCTTACGGGATGCCCGACTGGGATCGGTTGCCCAACGCAAACTGTTACCCTGGCGGCAAACTTTGTCGGCATTGATGTCACGACGGGACTCTACCAGGTCTACATCAACGACTCCAACGCTGAGGTCGTAACTGTATCCGGTGGAACCTACAATCCGTCAACGGGCGGAACAATCACATTCATTTCTGTCTTCTCGCACGGTGCTTCTGCGCTATATACCATCGGCTCAGCTTCTTCCGGAATTCAGGAAGCGCTCAATGCTGCCTGCGGAATCAGCATCACCACATGGCACAACCAGCAGTGCAACGTAACAGTACCCGCAAACGGCGGCCCGACGACGGGGTTTAATCACCCGCTGAACACCTACAACGTCTACGGAACTATTTTCTTCCATTCGAATCAGTCAGTTTTTGCCGGCTATGGTTCATCGCTGAATTGCTTGGGTCGAGGGCCATGTTTACAGGTGGGGGATCTGGTGCGGTCCACTGATTACGTCGCCAATGCCATCAGCGGCTTCAGTTTCCGCGCACCCCTCGGCGTGTCATCGAATCGCTCTTTCGCTGGCCTGCAAATCGTGAACACAGTCGTAACCGACGGCGTCGCGACTATCATTACAAGCTCTCCGCACGGTTTCCGCCCGAGAGATTTAGTGACAATCGAATTCACCGACGATGCGCGCTACTGGGGAGATGCAATCGTCTCCACGGTCCCCTCGGCCACGACTTTCACTTACGCGCACACGAAGTACAGAGGCTCGATTACATCGCAGGTTACTCCCGGCGTAGTGGCGCTCGCCTACGAAGCCATTCTCGATAATGGCGGACAGACCCACTTCACTGACATCCAGGTCGACAGCTCCTACAATGGCGGCACAGGACTCTTCAACGACTTCTTTGATCTCTGGGATGACGAGAACGCAACCATCGATCATTTCAACAACAACGGCATCAGCCTGAATCGCTCGGCGAATTGGGTCGGATGCTTCGTCTGTTCTTTCGGGGCATCGAATATTCCCGCTGGTCAACAATTAGCCAGTGTCATCAGCCTCAGAGATTCCAGCATCACTGCGAACGGCTCAAATGGAGTTACCGACTACAACTCAAATGGACTCTATATTGAGAACACGATAATCCAAGCTTCTGGTCCGTGGCAGGTGTACTCAGCCAATTCCACCGGAAATTATCAAGGCGCATATATTAAGAACATTTATTCCGAGAGCAATACTAGTCTCAACCCGCGAAGTCCAGCGTCCTCTCCTTTTCCCGGCTTAGGCATCGCTGGTTTGATCGCAGGACAATCAACTGGGGCTGCATATTTTGAGATCACTGGGAGTGGTCAAACTCAGGGAACGTTTGCAACGGGTGGGGCGGGATCTAAGCCTTATTCATACTTCATCGTGGCCAATGACACGACTGCGGGTACGCAAACCTCTCCGATGCAGGTTCTCAACTGGTTCTCCACGGGAAGCGATTCAATCCCCGTTCGTTGGCCAAGGGTGGCGAACGGGACAGACGATATCACCTATGACGTGATTCGCATGATAACCCCGGTTGGAGTCGGAGCGGTCTATCCCCATGTCGGGGGATGCCTTGGCGGCCCCGGAGGGACGTGCGGCTATGTGGCCCAGGGATTGACCCAATCTTCTGCTTGCTCTGGTGGTCTTGTCTGCGCCTACACTGACTCCGGTGCGGCTTCCACCTCTCCCTACGCGAGCAATCCGACCACTCATCCTTTGCAAGGTAATTACAGCGGGAATCTGATCTTCTGGCCAGGTTCGATTGTGTCAGTCAACAAGAGCGTCAGTGTAGATGTAGAACACGGGAACGTAGTGGGAGTGGGACTGGGCGGAAATCCGATTCAGGTTTCCAATCAGTGCTCAGCTTATGGGACAGCATCGTCGGGAGGGTATACTGCGTGCCTGGCGAGCACGACCACGCCAAATAACAGCGTTAAGAATCAGACAGCCACATTGATCACGGACGGACCTGCGAGCGGTGGTGGCATGTCTCTAACCAAAGGACGCCTAAATTTCTCATCATCTCCATTTAGTAGTATTGCGCCACACCACATCATTACTTTGATTGATTCCCAGCCTGCCGTGACTCGGTCAACAATGGGATATCGCCCGACAGCGAGCGAAAATGATACGTGGATCGGAACGGATGTGTCGAGGGACGGAGTAGGATTGAGTGCGGGGCAGCTTGCCTTCGGAGCTCCGGTGTCCATCACAAACTATATACATGCGACGGGGGACGGTTTCCATCCGAATTGGCTGGAGCGGCTGACCTTGAAGCAAAAGACATTCGCGGTACCAGTAAGAATAAGCGAGGGGAACACTTTTACTTTGGGTGCCGGCTCCCCCCTATCCCAGATGAAACTTTACACGATTAATAACATGCCCGGGACCCATGTGCCTCCACAGAACTGCGTTGATGTGGTTGGCGAAGCAAAGGGCCTCACTAAACGGGATCAGATCTCTAGCATCACTCCACCTGGGAAACTAGGAAATCTTTCTCTTAACGCGTATCCAGCTGATGATGATGCAATCGTGTTACATTTCTGTAACCCGAGTGGTTCCGAAGTAATCACCCCAGCGGGCGCGTACTCATTTCTGGCTGTGCACTAGGCCGTCGCCACCGCTTCTTGCTGCGGCCGAACTTAAATTGGCTCCGATATCTAGACGGTAGTGTCACCTCGGGATGAAGACTGTCTTGGCTGAATCGGCGGCCGATATTTGACGTCGACGAGGGCTGCTTCGTCTTACAGTTCTGATAGCCCATAAATGGCGCGCCTTCCGAGCCCGTTCACAAACACCGGGGGCTATACGGATTGAGGGGGAAGTGCTTCACCCGCGATGGGCCGGACTGAGCGGGAGTCGGGCGAAGAAACGGCGCAAAGTTGTGATAACCCCATCTGATTACATCAACTATCGGCAAACAGCAGCCCAACCAACCCCGACCCAGTGTGACTCATCAATTTTGCAATTGTCGAAAAGGTAGAATGGGTCATCAAACATTTAAGTGCGCGGGCCTTGACCGAAACGCCTGAGACCGTCGGGTATTTGCCAACACTCGATGGTTGGAGAGCGATCGCGATTCTTGCCGTATTGCTTGACCATGGCTCGAGTCTGGCCCTATGAAGTAGATTGGCCGTCTCTCCTACAGCCTATATCTGTGGCAGCAACTGTTCTCGGTTCTCCGCTTGGCACGGCCGTGATTTTTCTGTGCGCGTGGCTAAGCTATCGCTTTATCGAACGTCCTTTCATCCGCTGGGGACACCGCCTCGCGCCACCGCTGACAGAGGGACGCGACGATCTCGTGAATCAGGCACACGAATCATCGTGTTTGGTGCGTTCGTGAATATGGGCGTGATCGGCGTACTCCAGCATTGCTGTTGAAATATCCCGATAGCGCGGTGGTACAGGTGTAGCATTTTCCTCTCAATGCGTGTAACCCCACAAACACCGTAGAGTCGGTCTGAACATGTAAGATGACAGACATAGTCCGCGATGTTGGGAGGTTTTTCATAGCGTTATGAGGTTCGTCAGCCCGCTTTTGAGGAGAGTCGTCTATCCCGCGATGCATTACACTGGAGTGCTGAACCGGTGTGTTCCTGGCCATGCCTGCTTGGTAGTGAATTATCACGGCGTGATTCCACCTCGTCCTTATTGTCGCGACCCGTTCTTGGATGCCAACCTTGTGTCATCAGCGGCTCTGCGAAAGCAGCTTCGGTTCTTGAGAAACAATTACAACGTCATTGAGGCTGAAACTTTTCGTGGATGGCTGGAAAGGAAGGGAACTCTTCCTCCGCGATCTGTGCTGGTAACTTGTGACGACGGTCTTGTGAACAACTTGTCGGACATGCTCCCCGTTCTTCAGAGCGAAGCTGTCTCGTGTCTATTTTTTGTGACTGGGGAGTCCTGCAGCGAGCAACCGGGTATGCTTTGGTACGAAGAGCTTTATCATTTGCTAAGAGCTGAGGAAGTCTGCGACGAGGACGTGCAGGCGATCTTTGAAATGGATAGGGAGCATTTTCACGGACAGGGTTTTCAGTCCAAGTGGTGGACCTGTGTCGTGAATGCATCGCGCTTTAATACACGCCTCCGAATGGAAAAGATCGGATTGATTCGAAGCATATGCAAGGTCGCTCCATCCATGCTTCCCGAGCGTTGGAGGCGAATGAATGTTCGCGAGTTGCAAAAATTGGCGAGGTCTGGGATGAGCATCGGAGCGCACACAATGTCGCATCCTGTTCTGGCCCAATGCAGTGAAGACGAGGCATACCGCGAGGTTCAGGAAAGTAAGACTGAGCTCGAACGCGTGTTAGGGCAAACAGTTTGGGCTTTTGCCTATCCCTTCGGAAACCCTGAAACGATGGGGGAGCGAGAAGTTAAAATCGCTCGCGAGGCCGGTTTCGAATGCGCATTCGTGAATGTGCGGGGCGGCAGCTTGGACCCTTCTCAGTGCTTTGCGCTGGCTCGGACTCACGTTACCGCCGACATGTCCTTGGCGGAATTTGAGGCCCACCTTAGCGGATTTCACACTCGCCTGCAATCTGCCGTGCGAGGCTAACTGGTTTGATGGAGCCGCTGTGAAAATAACCGTTCTGGACAAGATTTCAGAAGACCCGGAAATCATTCTTGACTGGAACAAATTGGCATTCCGGATGGAGCGCCCGGAGGTCTTCTTTACTTATCAGTGGGCTCTCGCCGCGAACCGTGCCTTTTCGGATGTCGCCCGCCCGTTGATTCTTCTTGCTTACGAGTCCGGACGGCTTGCGGGGGTGGCCGCCATGGCAACGATGCCAGCGTCTCCTGATACCACATTCTTCCTCACCGCCAGCACCGCCGATTACTGCGATATTGTGAGTGAACCGGAAACCAGAGAAGCCACGCTGGCGGCTATGCTCCAGGAAATTGGAAATGTGGGCATTCGGAATTTGATATTGGCCAACGTTCCGGCGGAATCACAGACCCTCCGCGTAATCAAAGCCGTTGCCGGATCTCACCGTTTCCACCTTTACCAGCGGGCTGCCAACGACTGCGGCATCATTTTTCTAGGCGACAAGGAACAACGACAATCCCTTCTCAAGACCGTCACGCGAAAAGAACGGGAGAAGCGGGCGCTAAGAAAGCTAGGCCAACTTGGTCCCATACGTGTTAGCCACTTAAACGGGGAGCAAGCGGAGATTGCTTTGCAGTCAATCTTTACCGCCCAGATCTCACGTTTCCTGGCGACCCATCGCCTCAGCCCTCTGATTCAGAACCAAAGGCGCGTTTTCCTGACGGAACTCGGGCGCCTCCTCGCTCCTGCGGGTTGGTTGAAGGTAAGCCAACTCGAAGTCAACGGCGAGCCCATTGCATGGAACTATGGATTCCGGTTTGCCGATAGCTGGTTTTGGTATTTGCCGACCTTTTCCATTCAGTACGAGGAATCGTCTCCGGGCTCGTGTCTTCTTCGGTTGCTGACCGAGGAAGCATGCGCTGACCCCTTGGTGAAAAGACTGGACCTTGGACTTGGCGACGAAGCTTACAAAGAACGCTTTTCCAATGGCGTCTCTTCAACCCGCTACGTGCAACTATCGAGGAGCCTGTCGCGGCGTACGGCAAATGCAGGCCGACATTGGCTGGTAGCTTCTGCTGGCAGGTTTCCGGCTGTCGAAAAGAAGATTCGAGTCGGAAGAAGGTTCGTGAACGGCCTCCATAGCCGGCTTAGTAAAGCGGGCGTGGTTGTCACAGCAAAGTGTGCACTCGCAAGGGCAAAAAGGAGTGTGGTCTCTGAAGATGAGATTGCTTTTTTTGAAGCTCCCAAGATAACGATCGCAGAAGACGAAAGCAGGACTCTGAGCCCGCTGGGCTGGGAAAACATCGCTGTGGCTTCCATGAACAATGCGAACGACGATCAGACATTAGGGTATCTTCTGCGCTGTGCCCAACGTCTAAAAACGCGTCGCTCAAATGGTTATTATTTGCACGAGAGTGAAACACCGCCCTCGCACTTTCTGTGGGTAGACTCTTATGATGGGTTCCACTTGTCAGAAATTAATTCCACGCTTGAATCGAGTGACCCCAACGCCGTGATGATATTTGATTGCTGGACCCCTGCGGCACAACGGGGCTATGGCAACTATGCAACGGCAATTCGCTTGGCGGCGGCAGATCAACAGAAGCGACAACAGCATGTGTGGATCTTTAGCGCAGCCAAAAATGAGTCGTCCCTTCGGGGGATTATTAAAGCTGGTTTCGCCTATCGCTTCTCAATGGTGCGCAAGCGAATGTTGGGCTGTACGTCGCTATCACGTCGTGGCAGCGCTCTCAATCTAATAGCCAGTACACAAGCGCCCCCACCACCCGCAAATAGACTGTGACCATGACCCGCCGGGCTTGTATAGCTGTTAACGAACTTTTAATCCGGGTAGACATTTAGATTTTCTCGATCGGCCTAGAGAAATTTCGTTTGGATCAGTCACCGCAGCAGTCTTTCGTGTTGCACCCAGAGGTACTTAGCGGTTGGACATCTGCTGATGTGACCCTCTCTTAGCAGGTCAGACATAATCGTCTGTTTTGGACTAGAATGGCGCTCATGCTGAGCTTTGGCCGCGAGCAAACTCTATCCCGATGAATTTGTCGGTTTGAGTTGTGTAGGTTGCGTAAACAAAAATTGTTTGGATTGATCGAGTTGCTGGCATCGAAAAACTAGCCCTCCATTCTCCCCAAAGCAAGATTCCGCGCAGATCGAGGGCCAAATGAATTTGCAAACTAGAGATAAGTGTCGAAACCATTCTTCAGAACCCGAGCTCTTAGTGCGCGCCGCGCAGTATGTGCGTATGTCCACCGAAGACCAGCAGTTCTCGATCGACAACCAGAAGGCTGCCATTCAAGACTATGCCGACCGTCACCGCTTTTTGATCGTGAAGACATATGCGGACGCTGGGAAGAGCGGAGTGATCGCTAGGAACCGCCCAGCACTTCGCGAATTGCTGAAGGACGTTGTGGGTGGCAATAGCGGATACAAAGCAATTCTAGTTTACGATGTTAGCCGGTGGGGTCGGTTCCCAAATAGCGATGAAGCCGCGTATTACGAATTTCTGTGCTCCAGGTCTGGGATACCGCTTCACTACTGTGCCGAGTCGTTTACAAATGACAGTACAGTATCGAGTTCTCTTCTCAAGGCTTTAAAGCGCAGCATGGCGGCTGAGTTCAGCCGGGAGCTTGGCGAAAAAGTATTTCGAGGGAAGACTCGAATAGTGCAACTTGGGTTTTGGGTAGGAGGCCCTGCCGGTTACGGCTATCGAAGGCTGATGGTCTCCGCAGAAGGCAAGCGAAAACAAGTCTTGAAATGGGGTGAACACAAGAGCCTCACCACGGATCGCGTAATACTGGTTCTGGGACCGCGGCTGGAAGTGAAACGCGTGCGCGAAATGTTCTCGATGGCTCTTGACGGACTGGGCTGCACTGCCATCGCGCGTGAATTGAATCGAAGCGGGAAATTCAAAAGTAGTGGAAAGGCTTGGTACAGCCGAGATATCTACAATATTGTTACAAACCCGAAATATGCCGGTTGCAACGTTTGGTATCGTCGTACGCAGCGACTACGTGAGACGCGATTGGCGGTGGAGCCTCAACACTGGATAAGTAAACCGGCTGCGTTTGCGGCAATCATAGATCTCGAAACCTTCGACCGAACTCAGGCCGCGATGCCACGAAGATCAGATTCGCTGTGGTCGGACGAGGAAATATTGAAAAAGCTGCGCCGTCTGCTTGCGTCCAAGGGATATCTGAGTGAGAGCCTTATTCTAAGAACCCGTGGTATGCCTGCTACGTCCACTCTTCATAAGCATTTTGGAAACTATAGACAACTTTACGAGGCGGTTGGGTATCAGCTCCCGCCTTACGATTTGTACCGTGGGGAACCTGCCGAACCCTCGATGCGGTTACGGAGAAAATTGGTGAAGCAACTTGGTGAGATTTTTCCAGAGCATGTCAGAGTCACAAGTCTGCCCAAATCAGATCGCTCAATCTTGGAAGTAGATCACAGCTTCATTGCCTCTGTCTTACTTTGCGCGAGTTACCAACGCGCCGGAAAACAACGGCTTTGGGTAGTCCATCGTCAGAATGCTGCCGAACGTGACCACATTACATTACTTTGCAAAGTGAGTCCTGGCAAACACCGCATTGTAAGTTATCACCTAGTACCGAGAGTTGACGTTCCCGGAAGGACTCATAAGACCCGCCTGTATGACGATGATCCTTTACTCCAGATGGGAATCCCCTTGAAAACGCTGTCTGGGTTTTATGCTGCGGCGAAAACGCTCAGGCTTAGGCAAGGGGTGACCGACCTTTCCGCCTCACCATAGGCCGTTGCGATTGAGTGGGTCGCTATGGCAATCGGTGAACTCGTTCGTGGCATGCCGTGCACAGCGTGATCAAGTTTTCTTCCGAGTCTTCGCCCGAGTGGCTGCGGAACTCTCTGTGGTGCACCTCAAGACTCGACATCGAGCCACAGGATTGGCATCTCCAGCCATCGCGACGCAGGATCTGCTGGCGCAGGGTTTCGTACGACGAGGGATCCAGTCGCAAAGGAGCGGCTTTAGGATGAATCATTTCAGGACGCCTTCTCACGCAAGTTTTCGAGGAAAGCCTGTTGCTGTTCTCCGGGCAAGAATTTGTAATAGCGGGAGATCGAGTTGAGCAGGATGTCTGGGTTGCCGTTGTCCAACCCAGCAAGAAAGTCGGCACAGATCATTTCCAAGCAGTAGCCGCGCGATTTGTCCGTGCCCAGCATCAGGGCTGCCGTCTCGATCGCCTGCTCGATGACCGGGATCTGGCTCTTGTAGACCTTGAAGCGCGGCTTCTTCTGCTTGATGAGGTGACTTTCGAGGGCGAGCGCCTCTTTGTTGTTGGCGACGACGATGCGATCGACATCGACGGCTTCGCGAATGAGCGTGCCGGTCTTGGCGTCTTTCCACCGACCTTCGTGGAAGTAAGAGGAGACGCGCGAGCGCAGGTTCTTGGCTTTGCCGACGTAGATGACCTCTCCCTCGGCGTTCTTGTAGAGGTAGACGCCCGGCGGAGGTGGGGATGGTACGGATTTTGGAGGAGAGATCTATTGGCTGCGCCGACGGTTTTTCTATGATAAAACCTTCGCGAGATTGGAGGGAAAGAGTTAGAAGCGTGCAAGTTGCAGGCGCGATGCGCAGCGCTCGGATGAACGCGACCGGCGGCTTGTGATATGTTTTTCGTACGCCGGGCTTTTCATACACCGGGCGAGGGTAATGTCAAAACGCACAGAGTTGTTCCTGATCTTTCTCATCTGCAGCGTGGTTGTCTATGAGCTGCCATACCTGATGACGTTCAGAGAAACCGGATGGAGTTCGCTTCCGCCGGTGGTTGACTATCCTTCGGACCAGGTGCTGTACATCAGTCTGAGCGCGATTCAGCACAGCTCAGCGACCGAAGTTGTAAACCCCTGGTATGGAGTAACAACTCCCACAGCCGATGTGGCACACCTGAGGTTTCCGGTCACATTCCTGCTCTTCCGCGTCATCCATTATTTTTTTCGTTCGTGGACGACGGCGATGCTGGTATGGGCGGGACTTTGGGCGGGGCTGTCGTTCGCGACGGCGGTATTTTGCCTCAGATCTTTTTTTCCGGACGGCGACCGAAGATTAATCTCTATCGGCGGTTTTGGACTGATCGTACTTCAGTTGCCACTAATCTACATCGCTGAAGTTCGACAGTTGCCTTCTCTGGCCGGTTTTTATCAACTGTGGCTGCCGTACGTGCGTTTTGCGTTTCCACAGATCATTGTGCCAGCGGTGCTAGCCTATTTGTGCGTGCAAGCTTGCGCCCTGAGGACTGGGTCAAAATGGGCGCTGGCTGGAATGGTTTTGCTGCAATTTTTCACGGCCTTAACGTTTCCGTATTTTCCAGTCCTTGTACTAGGAACTGTGCTCGCAGTCTTGATGGCTAAAGTCGGACGAAAGGAACTGGGCTTATCGTGGGGTCCAGCGCTTGCCTTTATTGTGATCTGCGGCGTGGCCGATGCTGGCTATTCGCTACTGAGGGGGCTGGGAGCTTCTCGAGGCAACTTTCAAATTGTTTTCCAGTTCCGGCCCGAGATGCTTCGCGCTTCGTTCCGGCCGTATGTTGTTTTTCTGGCAGCGGCCGCATGTGTAGCCCTGGTGTCCCGGTGTTCTTTTGCAACCAGAGCTACGGTTGCTGGATTGGCTTTCGCGAATGTGTTATTTGCTTTTTCGGGCGTGTTCCTCGCGCCTACGGTAATGATGACGGTTCATGTCAACTATTTGGTTGCCCTGACATCATGGCTGCCAATATTCGTGATCGTCTGGCAGTGGGTGGAGAGATTCAACGGCCGCCTGCTGCGTGTCGCGCTGGCGAGCATTCTGCTGGGGATTGGAGTTTGGGAAGCATACGCGGGCTACCGGGTGAGTTTGCCGCTGAACACTCTGCAGGCCTCTGCGATCAAAGAAGTGGAGAGACTGAATTTGAAGGCGAACGACCTGGTGCTAGCGCCAGCTCAATTTTCCGATGACATTTCCTGTTGGATACCGCTTCTGAGCCCAGCGAGGGTGTTGTACACCCAGGATGCCCAAGATGTCTCGCCGGATTCGATGCGCGGTGAGCAAAACTTCCGGCAGGCCGTCTACCTTGAAACCATCGGCGTCGGCCATGCGGCGCTTCTATCACTGACGGCACCAGGCGTTCCTGAATGGCGAATGAATCCTATCGCGTTGTTTGGCGAGATGCCAATCCTCTGGTCACCTCTTAGCAGCGACCGCACCGGAGTGAAGGAAATGGTGAGGGAACGCCTGGGAGGGACTCTGGCGCAGCTGGAAGCTGAGCCATCGTCTGCCAACTACCTATTCCGCGGTTACGGGCGGGTCATCGTGATGGACGGCAGCAGGGAGCCTTTGTTCCAGCCATCGGCTTTCACACAATGGTTGGAGATTGAGCAAGCTTACGAGCGCGACGGGGTGAGGGTCTGGATCTGCCGGCCCAAAACAGCATGAAGTTTTTTAGCGGCGAATTATCTGGTGGCCGCAAGGCAATAGGATTGCCTCGACAGTCAAAAGCGGCAACGATTCGCGCAATCATCCACTACACAATTGGCCAGGCTCAAACTGACCCTGCTTTTCCCGCTTATTTCTCGAAGAGTGACCACTCCCTAGCCTCCTTAATTCACCAGAACTGAGATTTGTTTGCGAGGATGAGCGATCGGG
>JBKQKT010000214.1:0-3592 GCA_052147365.1 Candidatus Korobacteraceae bacterium
CACTGCTTCGCCAAGTGGCGGATGGATTCGAGATCCTGACCGACACCCGTCAACGTGTAATAAACGTGGCGCTCACTCCAGCGATTGAGCTGCATGTCGGCGGCCTCAATCGGGTATTCTACGTTGCAATCCTTAAGCGGCTTGTTGACAATATAGTGCGAGAAGGGGCCGAAATGGAACGGGTAGGGAGAGCTGGGGTCGTAGTCATGTGTCTGGGAATTCAGCCAGCCAATCGGCCAATGATCCCACCGCGCCGCACCCCATCCCCAACCACCAGTGTCGTCAAAGGAATGGTCTACCACCTGGCTCTTCTCCGAAGGGAACCCGCCGGACGCCCCCAGGATCGTGAACAAGGCACCGGCCTTCAGTGGCATGATTATGGCGAGGCCAGGGGAATGCGAGATTTCCAACAGCAATTGCGCGTCGCCTGTTCTTCGGGCCTTTCCGTAGATGTCCCAATACTTGTCGTAGCGTTTGCGCGAATAGGCGTCCATCACCGAGCCCACATGGTAATCTCCATGCTGTATGTCCTGCGGAAACAGGTCCTTCCAGGTGCTTCCTGGCGGCGCTATCGCGAAGTAATCAATAGGCTGCCAACTATAGCCTTCGGGTTTATCTGGCATCAGAGTCTCGTAGGTCAGCCGCCGCCACACCAGACCGTTGGGGTAGGCAATGTAGTCCTCCGTCCCACGTAGGGCAGGGTGAGAGTCGTCATCCTTGTTGACGCAGAAATAGTTCCAGCGAACCCACGCGCGTTGCGGACCGCGTTGAATGACGTCCACGAAGCTGTTACGTTCCATTCTGCCCTTGTCGTTGAAGAGCTCTGCCCAGCCGTTGTTACCCTCGAAAAACTGGTTGCACAGACCGACGCCATTTGGAAGTTCCATCCAAGGGTCATAGCTCGCTTCGTGGCTGAAGACGAACCGGTGCGGCTTATCACTCCAAATCACGATGATCGCCTTTCGGGGATTGTGGTCGGCATGCGGGGGGCTGGGCGTGAGTTCCCCGGAGTACCGACCCGGCACATAATCACTCACCTCTACCGCCGACACGCCCGTGGTGAATCGTCGCGATAGCTCGGCCATCGTAATTGGGACAGGCTTCTCATAAAGCGGATCAGGCCCTGTGCTTGCTACACCCCCTTCGGGGGTATCAGACCGAGCTACCCGAGCTGTCTGGGAATCAGGTGAATCCGATGCCCCCACCCATCCAAGAGCCCCCAACACCATGCCCGAAGCCGCTGAGACTTTCCTCAAAAAATCTCGACGTATAATCGACATGTATTTCCAACCTCCCTTTGGAATATAAGCGCCCCTCTACCACAATCTGCTTAGCACATGCAAGTTCTCCTCTTGAACACATCAGCAGGTCATTAGCCGCACAAGCATGATACCTGTTCGTAATCCTATGGACAGTCGCGGAGTGGGTTGGTCAATCGCCGAGATCGCTTTGCCCACCAAGTGCATCTCACTCTCGGCCCAGCCAATTCTTTAGCGGCATGGCAAGCTGTACGCTTCAATCGCTGTTTCTCTCCAAATCCTCGACTGCTCCCACTCCGATAGCGTAGCGAAGGCCTGCTGGACTGTTTCCACCCATCTCCGATATGAGGCCGCCAATTTGAGAACCGGCCAGTCCGAACCGAACATTACCCTGATAGGGCCAAATGTTGAAAGGACCACGTCGAAGTAAGGTGCCAAGTCTTCTGCAGTCCAGGTATCCCAATCTGCTTCAGTTACCATGCCTGAGATCTTACAGTACACGTTTTCCCGTTGAGCTAGTTTCTGAAGCCACTCACGCCACGGTGAAAGCAGGCGGCTTCGGATGCGAGGTTTAGCAATGTGATCCACGACGAACACCTGGTTGGGGTGCCGATCGACGAACCTGATTGTCTGGGGGAGGTGTCTTTCGAAAATCAGAAGGTCGTAAACCAGGTTATACTCTTTGAGAAGCCGAACCCCCTGATTGAAGTTCTCCTGGAGCATGTAATCGTCGTCCGGCTCATCGTGCAGCACGTGGCGGACGCCTTTGAGTTTCGGAGTTTGTGCAAACTCTTCCAGGTTCATCCGCACTCGAGGGTGTGCCAACGGAACCCACCCGACGACCCCGAGAATAAGAGGGGTTGTCTGCGCAAGACCAAGGAGCCAGCGCGTCTCTTCCGTCGTTTGGCGGGCCTGAACCGTCACAGCCCCCCCGATGCCGCTCAGATGGAGGGCCTTCTCGAATTCCGGCAACAGGAAATCTCGCCGAAGTGCGTTCATTGCCTCAGACATCCAGACGTAGTCGCGGGCATTGTACCGCCACAGGTGGTGGTGCGAGTCGATCTTGGCTCGGGACATCAGACGTAATTCCATTGTTTATTGCGGACGGGTTCGAGCATCTTCCATACTTCCTGGAGAAGTAAAGGATCGTAAGGCTCCTCATACCAGCGGATATTCCTGGCAACCGATTCCGGATTGCCGGAACTGAATAATGTGGTCGGAATCTCGGGATTCTGACTCGCAAACTGGAGCGCGAGCTGGCTCAAGGAGACTCCCTGGTTCTGGCAGAACTGAGCTGCCGCTCGAAAAACGGCTCTGTCTCCGGCCGAGGCCGGATGCCACACAGGGGCTTCCCGATCGGTGAGCAGCCCGGAAGCAAACGGCGAACCGTTAATAACCCCGATTCCCTTATTCAGAGCAATCGGAAGCAGGTTGAGAAGCTGCGTGTCGTTGAGACAATAATGGTTATGGACTAGACCAACATCGACCTCGACATCGCAGAAGATGCGTTTCCAAAGGTCCATAGGGTAGATTCCGAAGCTCACAGCCCCAATGCGACCTTCTCTTTTTAGCTCACGAACTGCGTCCAATCCTTCGCTGAGCGCCCACTCGGTAGATTTTCTGCCTTGATACTCAATGTCGTGGATGTGAATGATGTCGAAATAGTCTACTTTCAAGCGCGCGGAACTCTGCTCCAAAGACGTGCGAATCCGCTGCCGGGAGTAATCAAGCGTATCGCTACCATAGCTGTCCGGCTGGGTGTACTTGCCAACCTTCGTCGACAGAAAATACCGGCAACGCGGAATGCCTCTGAGCGCCTTGCCCAGTACAGTTTCTGCTAGTGTGCCCCCGTATGCAGGGGCCACATCGAAGTAGTTAATCCCGCAATCAAGTGCCACATGCACAGCTCGGATACCCTCGCACTCGTCCACTGGCCTGAAAACGCCACCCAGCGAAGATGCCCCAAAACTGAGGCGGGATACCTTCAACCCGGTCTTGCCGAGCATCCTATACTCCATTAATAGCCTCCCTTCTGTGTAGTTAATAAGTCAGGCTAACCTCGCACACGCCGGTTTTCAACCCAGCGAGCAAGAAGGCATTTAGGAACTACCGTACAATCTGGGCGGTCGAGGTGTTGCACACGCATTGCCCTGTGTAGTCGCTGCAACAAAAGCAGAAGTCATCGCGGTGCTCAGTCGTAAGTACCCCTTACTTCAGGGCGGCATATAGCGCGATCCTGGCCCTCTGCACACATTCGATCTTCTTCAGGGCGAACTTACCCAAATGAAACTTGGAATCTCGCCAGCCTCCCCCTGGAACAGATTGGGTCCGAA
>JBKQKT010000215.1:0-4749 GCA_052147365.1 Candidatus Korobacteraceae bacterium
AAGTCCTCCGCGCCAAGCGCGGGGGCCCACGGTAAAAGTTCGTATTGCGCCAGTCCAAACCGCGTGTACGGATCATCGTCGCGAATGCTGTCCAGGGTCGCCTGGGCTTCGTCATCGGGGACGCGCAGCAGAAAAGCGCCACCATTGCGCGGCACCAGCGGGCCTGACGCGATCAACAGTCCTTCCTGTTTCAGGCCCTGGCAATAAGCGCGGTGCGCGTCAATGTGCTTCAACACTT
This sequence comes from Candidatus Korobacteraceae bacterium, assembly GCA_052147365.1. GTDB lineage: Bacteria > Acidobacteriota > Terriglobia > Terriglobales > Acidobacteriaceae > Bog-257. The sequence goes on from JBKQKT010000215.1 coordinate 239, forward strand.
CTTCCAGCGGTTTGCGATAGCGAATGATAGCGAGTGCGTACATGTGGCCTCTTTGCACCCATCACGCGAAGGCCGAAGTGTGACGGAGCTTGAATTCCGGCGATGGTCGCCGAGTTAGCGCGCCAGGTGCAGGACGGTTTCCATGTGGAAGGTCTGCGGAAACATGTCCAGCAGATGGGCCTGCTCGACCCGGAAGTTAAATTCTAGCAGGACGCGCAAGTCGCGGGAGAGAGTTGCCGGATCACATGAGACATACGTCACATGGGGTACGGTCATGCGCCCCAATGCTCTGGCGGCATTGTCCCCTAAGCCGGCGCGCGGGGGATCGACGACGACCAAGTCTGGGGCAAGCTTGGCAGCGCGCTCAGCGAGGAATTTCTCGCACGTCGAGGGCACGCACTTCACGTTGGAGGGAACGTTGTGCCGAAGATCGGCAAAAGCATGCGGGGATGATTCAACTGCCAGCACCGTATCGAAGTTGCGAGCCAGCTGCGCCGTGAACAGTCCCGCTCCGGCGTAAAGATCGAGGGCGCCGCGTCCCTTTCTGTCAGCGACAACGGTTTGCACCAGGGTTTCGGTGAGGAAGCGGTTCGTCTGGAAGAATGAGCCGCCGCTAACGCGATAGTCACATCCTGCAGCGTGGTATATCAGCGATTTGTCGCCGATGGCCCGTGACACCCCGGAATGGATTGCGGTGAGTGGCGCGCTTTGCCTGCTGCCATCGTCGAGGGCGGAGGTGGGGAAGACTACGACTCCGGCCATCTGCGGCAATTCGCCGTGCAGCGCGGCCGCAAAGGGCTGTAGATCTGCCGCCTCTTTTGATGGGGCTTTTAGCCCCGGCTTGAGGCCTATCTTGGCCGGGGCTAAGGCCCGGCTGGCCTGGGCGCCCCTAGGCGCCGGACTAACGTCCGGCGCCTCCACCGAACTGGCCTGACCGGCTGGCCGCACATACGCCTCACCTAGTAGCTTCGTGTCGTCGTGATTGGCGAAGAACTGCAGCCCGTGCAGAGATTGCGGAACAGCACCATCGCGTCCCAGCTTCCAGACTGCCGCGATTGCCTGGTTGATGAGCGGAGAGCTTATAGGGCAGATCTCCACGGGCAACACATCGTGTGAATTGTGTTGGAAATACCCGAGTGCGAACTGCGGCGTGTGCCGCACCCGCATGCGGGTGCGGCTGCGATAGTTCCATGGCGGCGACGGGTGAAGCTGAATTTCTGGTATCAAGTCGAGCTTGGCGGTACGTCGCAGCGTTTCGCGGAGAATATCGGCCTTACAACGCAACTGCGCGTCATAGTTGATGTGCTGGTAGTGGCAGCCACCACAGCGGCCGAAATAAACACATCCCGGCTCGATCCGGTCAGGAGAGGCGGTCAATACTTGGTCGAGCGTGGCGCGAACGAACCCAGAGCGGGTTTCGACGGGTGAGGCTTCCACCTGCTCGCCGGGGATGACGAACGGCACGAAGGCAGTCTTGCCACGGCCGTGCGCGTCAGCCGGTAGTCGCGCCAGGCCATCACCGCCATAGATCAGCTTTTCTATTTGCAATATCAAGATCAGTTCCAATCAAGCCAAAGACTTCATCCACGGATTTACACGGATTCCTCTTGAAGTTTCTTATTGCTACTTCCTGCACCCGGTAATAGAAGGCTACAAAACAATAAAACGATCCGTGTTTATCCGTGCAGACCCGCGGCTCAGATTTTCGTTACATGTAAAACAAGCTCAATCGCGGCACACCATGCTGGTCCAGCAGCCGCTTGTGGACATATTGCTTGTGAAGCTGCTCGATCTGCGGCGCAGTCATCTTGCGCCGATAGGGCGCGAGATCGCGGTCAGCTTCAGCGCGCACCTGGAGCAGCGCCTCGTCCGGAGTGGCGGCCACGAGCGCCGCGAAGAGTTTTTCCTCCGCGACGGTCAGCCGCTGCTCCAGTTGTTCCATCTGCACCGGCGTAGCCTGCGACAGTGACTTCGCCAAGCTATGGAGAGTGGATACCGTTTCCTTTGCCAGCAGTTGCGCTGAAGCGGGCAACTGCGCGCGTTCGAGCTGCACTGCATTGTGCTGCAAGAACTCTGCCACCGCCGACTGGTCCAGTCCAGCGCTTGGCTTTTCCCGGCTGGGCGCGCCCACAGCAGCGTCCTTCATCTCTTCGGCCGACGCCAGCACTTCCTGCGCGCAGTAAGCAAGGCCATTGATCCTGCGAGTCTTTCTGGGACGCCGCTCCCATTTCTCGAAGGTCGAGCCAATGCCTCGCAGCACGGCTTCCAGCGGAATACCCGCATCCTTCCAGGTTTCCATCAATGCCCAATCGAGCGGTGAGAGCAGCAGCAGAGTGCCGCGCCGACGTTGAAAGTGCTCCTCGATCTCGGTGAAGTAGTTGAAGTAGGTTTCCACTAGTCGCGCTTCGGTGTGGCACTGACCGGATCACGCGCATCGGCGGGAGTAGCGGCATCATGACTTGCCGGCCCATGTTCCCCTCGACGGCGCACATGCGTCAGGTTGCGCTCATAGATAATCCTGAGCCCTTCGAGGGTCAGCAGGTCGTCCACCTCGCGAATGTACTTAGAGCCGCCGCTCATGAGCACGGCAAGACCGCCGGTGGCGACCACTGTGACCTCGCGGCCCAGCTCCGCCATCAGGCGCTCGAGAATCCCATCGATGAGGCCGAGGTAACCGTAGTACAAGCCTGACTGCACGCTGCCGACGGTGTTGGTGGCCAGCACCCGGGCCGGCTTGCGGATGTCCACGCGAGGCAGGCGCGCGGTGTGTTCGAACAGCGCGTCAGCAGAAATGCCAATGCCCGGAGTGATGACGCCACCCAGGTACTCGCCCTTGGCCGAAACCACGTCGAAGGTGGTCGCAGTCCCGAAGTCCACCACGATACATGGGCCGCCGAACTTTTCGAAAGCGGCGACGCTGTTGACGATGCGATCGGCGCCGACCTCCGCCGGATTGTCGTAGTGCACCGGCATGCCGGTCTTAACGCCCGGCTCGATGAACAGCGGACGGGAGTGGAAGTAGCGCTCGCAGACTTCGCGCAGCGTGGAATCGAGCGGTGGCACGACAGAAGAGACAACGATGCCCTGCACCGAGCTGACTTCCAGCCCGTTCATCGCAAACAGATTGCGGAAGAGGACGCCGTATTCATCTACGGTTTGAGTCTTAATGGTGGCCACGCGCCAGTTCGCAATGAGCCGCCCGGCGGGCTTGGCTTTGAAGACACCCAGGACCGTGTTGGTGTTGCCTACGTCAACGACCAGAAGCATGGATTATTTTCCGTCGAGAGCGCGAACTCCTCCCGAAAACACAGTGCGCAAATCCGATTGAGCACGCACACGCAGGAAGCCGCGCTCATCCAGCCCTTCGGTCACGCCCTCGTAGCCGCCATCTTCCTCGACAAACACATGACGCGAGCGGGCGAACGATGAGCGCTCCTCAAAATTTCGCAAGATGGCTGCGCGCGCGGCAGGACCGCCCGCCAGGAGCCTGCCGTACCCGCTGTCGAGCGATTTTAGCAGAGCCGCCGTCAGCTCGACGCGCGACCATTCGCGTCCGCTCTCAAGGCGCAGCGAGGTTGCGATGGCTTCGAGTTCGCCGGAGAACGACGCGTGATTGACGTTGATTCCGACGCCAACCACGACGTACCGCACGCGTGTGGGCTCGGCGTTCATCTCGGTGAGAATGCCGCAGATCTTGCGCCCGCCTAGCAGGACATCATTGGGCCAGCGCAGATCTGGATGCAAGCCTGTGATGCTCTGTACGGCTTCGGCGACCGCGATTCCGGCTATCAGCGAAAGGAGTAACGTATCCGCGGGCGTAAGAACCGGACGAAGAACGACCGAAGCATAGATACCAAGAGACTGCGCCGATTCCCAGGTATGGCCTCCGCGGCCCCGGCCGGCGGTTTGCTGCTCGGCGACGAAGACCGCCCCTTCCGGTTCGCCGGCGGCGGCCCCTTGCATGGCGACGACATTGGTCGATCCGACGCGGAAGTAATGATGGATTCGCGGTCTGAAAATCGTACCCTTGGCGAGCGGGCCTAGTATCTCGGGAAGCAGGAGGTCGGGGACAGAGTTCAGTTGATAGCCCGTCGCGGGGTGTCCGGTGATCTGCAAGCCAAGTTCGCGGAGGTGCTGCACGGCACGCCAGACTTCCGAACGGCTGGTGCCTAACTCCTCAGCAATGCGTGTACCACTGACAACGACAGTTGCGTTGTCGCTCAGCAGGCGAACGATCCGGCCCAGGCGTGCGTCGGTAGAACCTTCCGGCTGGAGATCCATATCAGTTGCCAGTGGCCAGTTGTCAGTGGCCAGTGAAGAAGCTTAGCTGACGAGACTGACAACTGACCACTGGTTACTGACAACTGCCTTCTTACCAGGCATGCCGGCGGGGCACGCGTTTCGACAAGTTGCAGAGCGTTTCGTAAACCACCGTATCGGACCAGCGTGCGTGATCCCAGGCTGTGATTTCCTGCTCGCCGCTGCGGCCGATGAGCACGACTTCATCGCCG
>JBKQKT010000216.1:0-11125 GCA_052147365.1 Candidatus Korobacteraceae bacterium
GGCTCACTTGAGCGTCGATGTCGGCCATAAGTTGGCATTTAATATGGGCTGGAACTACTACCAGTACGGAGAGGGTTCGTTTGTCGGTCCCACCGCGCCACGCTATTTTCACGCGAACACTGTAACCGATTCCCTGTGTTATTCATTCTGATGTTGTGCCGTTCCTAGAGGTGGCCGACGAAAGAGGTCGTCGACGAAACCGGGGAAAAGGGAAGACAATCATGCTTTTGACACCCTGGCCGCTTCAGAGTACCGAGATCAACGCCGCGTAAACACTGCCGCGTCATCGAAAAGCTTGGCGCGTTATAGGTTGAGAGTCAAGGATTGACACATCCTTATTCTCCGACAGCTTTCTCAGCGCGGCCGATCCAGTTTTGAACTTTACCTGCGTTTTTCTCCGCTTCTCCTGAAATTTCAAGGTTCGGATCGTTCGTTGCCTTCCCAATCCCCTCCTTGATTTTTCCCTTCACTTCGTGGAGCTTGCCTTCAGTCCGGTCTTGCGTGCTTGGCTTCATCATTTTTCCCTTTCTTCTCAACACGTTCTTATAGCTTTTCACCAGGGTGGATTCCACGGGATGCTTAGCCGTGATGCCGTAGGCCGCGAGATCGGCGTCCGTAAGCAATCCTTCTTTCACCCCGTGGTTCGCCATCACGCCACTTCCTTTGTCTCAATTGTGACCGGCACCTGGACCAATTCCTCGAACAGGGAGCGGTAGTGAATCATCGCCGTTCTCAGGTCTTCCGTTGTTGCTGCGTCTTTCCCAACCCGCAACGCAATTTCATGTGCGGACCGGTAGTTTTCCACCACTCTAGGATGGTCGACAGAAACGTCGGCAGCGCGCTGATCGAAATCGGAAACAGGATAGCCGCGAGCTTTCATTACCGACGACACCAGGTCGTCGGCTTCCGTGACCGCCCCTTTGGGAGAATCGATAAAACGAGATTGTACGGACTCCCACCGTTTCAAAAAACGCTCATGTTCGATCGGATCGAGATCGCGGATGTTGAGGTTTTCTACCCGTTTCTCGCGATCCTCTAATTTCGCTTCCGCTTTTCGTTCTGATCCGTGTGTCAGCACCGCCCTGTCGTACTCGGGCCCAAATTTCTTGCGCAGGGTTGCGGTCGTATTTCTGCGTTTTTGTGAGTACAACCACGCAAGGACCGCGATAACCAGAATGGCCACGGCGGCGAAAATAATCAGCTTAGGATCCATCAGATTTAGATTCATCGAAATTCTCCCTACCACGAGTGAGTTCACCAAATGTTCTCTGTAGTTATAGAACCTGGTGAATTGCCAGTATCGAACTTAAGGTTTGAGAAGACTGGTCAGAATTGACCGTCTTTGGAAATTAGTTGGGATAAGACCAACTTTGTCACCAAAGTGAGCGCTTCTGCTCAGTACTCGCGAAGCGCTTGAGCGACTGTAGAGACTGTCACAGACAGAAACAGCACATGATTCTCGCGGGGTTCAATCCAGATTGTTCAAAGGAAGAGTATGAAAACGATTAAGTTGTTCTTTACCGTGCTCACGCTTCTGGCCACCGGAATTCTGATCGGCTGCACGACCACAGGGTCGAAGTCGCCTGAGGTTGCCGACGGTATTCGCAAATCGCTCGATGATGCTGGCTTCAAAAGCGTCTCCGTCAGCCAGGACCGCGACAAAGGCGTAGTAACCCTTAGCGGGCAGGTCGCGAGTGATAACGCCAAGTCGCAAGCCGAATCGGTGGCCAAGTCGCTCGCGGGCACCCAGGTTGTCGCCGATCAGATTGCCGTGATACCGGTGGGCGGAGAAAAAGATGCCAAAATCGTGAACTCCGATCTGGATAAAGGCATCGAGCAAAATCTGGATGCTGCGCTGATCCAAAACAAAATGCACGACCACGTGAAATACGACGTAAAGAGTGGAGTAGTGACGCTGAGCGGAGAGGTGAACTCGGAAGACAAGCGCACGCAAGCTGGGAAGCTCGCGAGCGGGGTTCCTAACGTCCAGCAAGTGGTAAATGACTTGCAGGTTAAAGATCAAAAGGCCAGTTCATCGCCATCGCTGTAGACCCTGCCAGGTTTTTGTGGCCAGAAGGTTGTTGGGGCCAGAAGGTTGTTGGGGCCAGAAGACCAAAGTCGCCCAAACCCTCGACTCGATCTCCCGGACACAGCTGCTGACCGGTGGCAGTGGGTTCGGCAAGTGCCGGCTTCCTGGCTCGGTCCGAGTCCGCGGTGTGACAAGGGCGGTTGAGCGGTGTTGCGCAATTTCCGTATTGGGCGGTTGGTACTATCAGGCATGTTCGATTTCCCCAGAGAGTGTAAGTGCCCTTCGATAGAGACAGCATAAGCTCGATAAGAAGGGTAAGACTGGTCTACACTGCACAGTATTGCCAATTAAATTTCGCGAGATGCACGCTGGCGCTTTTGCGTAGTTGGATGTGTGCTTCAGGTTCGGCCGGAGAGCAGTTAATCGTGAAGAACCACGTTTAGCAGTGAACTGTGGACTTGCAGCCCGTCCCCGCCATAGTCCACGAATCCTAACTTTCTGAACCGATTCATGAAAAAACTGACCCGGGAACGGGTTGTGCCTACCATGTCGGCGAGGGTTTCCTGGCTGATTTTGGGGATGACCGTTTCCGGCACCCCTTCCTTGCCAAAATGAGCCAGCAAGAGCAGAACCCGAGCCAGTCTTTTTTCACTGGAGTTGAAGAGTTGGTCGACTAAGTCCTCTTCGTAACGAATATTCCTTGCCAGCAGATAGGCCACAAAGACGTCCGAAAATTCGTGTTCCCGATGCAGCGCCTCCATCATGGCTTTCTTGTCGATACGGAGAAGTTCGCAGTCCGTCATGGCGGTCGCAGACCCCATTCGTACGGCCTGTCCAGCCAAGCTGCCTTCTCCGAAAAACTCTCCCTCGCTCAATATGCCCAAGGTTGCTTCTTTGCCAATCTTGGAGACAACCGTAAGCCGAACCTTGCCTTCCTGGATATAAAAAACGGAGTCAGCCACATCTCCCTGTGCGAAGATTGTCTGTTTCTTGGGAAACACGACGTCCTTCTTGCCCACGCCGATCTTCGCAAGGAAGCTCTGCGGGTCGAGGTCGCGCTCTTTCGGGACCAGTGCTATTGGCGATGTCATAAAAGACCTCTCTAAACAGCAATTACACTCCCGAAAAGCTTGCCACATTGCAATCGGGAAAGATGCTCACTTTTGCACACAATTCGTAATTAAGGTCTCGCTGCCAGCAAGGTGCAAACCTGACGGTTCGCCTAGGGGATTAAAGTGAGCAATATTGAGCATCTTCCATTTCTGGAGCGTTGCATGATGCGACTGTGAAGACTAAGGATCTCACCGCAGAGCAAGTTCTATCCGTGTCTTGTACTACCTGTGGCGCCGCTATCGGAGAAGTGTGTGAACTGAATACGGGGGACCCGCGCACGGAACCGCACCGGGACCGAAAACTAGTAGCGGCTGAAGCCGTGGCGAAAAAGCTCAGCAAACGTGCAAGGGCCGGTACGTTCTAGGATTGAACTAGTTGTGAAGGCCGGATCACTGTGCCGCGCTGCCCGCCACCGTCGGCGCCAGAACCGGCGCAACAGATTTCAACTGGTCCAGTTCGGCCAGTACTTTATTCCAATCGTTCTGATTTTTCTTTGTCTCGATCGAAGCTGAGACGTCGGAATAAAAGTCGAGGATGTTGGCGCGCAATTCGGGAGCCGTTCCCTCGAACTTGTGGCTCGATAGCTGCCCCAGCAGCTTGGCATAGGTGTCGTCGGCGAGCGAGTATTCCGCTGCCTTGGTGGCGTGGCCACTATCCAGATCACAATTGGGAAGCTGGGCCGAGTCCGAGCCCACAGCATGCAGGAAGGCCCGGTATTGGTCGACCGTCAAATTGATGCTTTTGAAATACAGGTCCTCGGTCTGCGGGGTCGGGTTTTTGAAGCCCAGCCCCTTGAAGGGACCGATTCTCGGCATGTAGCGCAGAAGGGTGGAGAGAATTCGAGTGCCAAATCCGGGCTTGGTGTAGTCTTTCCCCCACTCCTTTTCATATTCCGAACGCGAAAGACGGTAAAGGAGTTTTTGTTTTGCGAAGTCCGGATGCTCGTGCATCATGTCTTTCTTGTGGGTCTGAAGCGCGACCTGGGTCATCTCCGGGATCAGCCGGCTGACCGAAAAACGGTAGGAGCCAATGGCGAGATCCTCGTGTGGTAGCACATCTTTCAACTCTAATCCATAGACAACTGGGAAGACTCGCTCCAACAGGGGCTTTGATACTTTGAATCCAATGAAATCGTGATATTGCTGCGAGGCGTAACGATTTTTCGCCACCTGCAGCGTATCGAAGCCGAACTCGGTTTTCAAATGCGCGGTCTTGTCTTCCGCATACACCACCGACTTGCCGAATTTCGCTTGTAACTTTGGATACTCTATGGCCACCGACTGGTTGACTGCCGGGTGGCCGCTAATGTCCGACGCATAGTGGGCTAGAGCGCCCAGAGCAAAGGCATACTCATTCACATCCGCGCTTTCGACCAGCAACTCGCGAACAAAGTCACCGCTACGAACGTAATGCACCAGGTTGCTGAATTCCTTTTTGCCGAAAGGGTAATAACCCAGGTCCTGAATGACGGCGCCTCCGTAGGCGTAGGCATGCGCCTCCTTGATCTGATCTTCCGACAGGCCAGGGTAGCGCTTTAGCAACAGCGGGCGGATCTCGTCGGCCCACAGCAGGTCTACGATTTCCTCATGCGTCAGAACGGAATACCCTGACGAACTACCGCGGCAAATGAGCACAATGAGAAGCACAGCCAACGCGCGGAGAGAAAGCAGGTGCCGAGTATTGGCCGTGACGACTGACGAGATTGCCCGGTAGCGCATGGTCAGATGCGGCCAAGAACCACAAGAATGACCACGATGCAAAGGATCAATCCCAGTCCGCCCGACGGAGCATAACCCCAGTCTCGACTATGCGACCATCTCGGTATCGCACCTAAAAGAGCCAAGATCAAAATCACGATCAATATCGTTCCAATCATATTTCCCCTTTTCCACATCCTGAGAAGACGTTCAAAGCGCTAGTTCTGGAGACTCGATCTGATTCCGTTTTATCCCAGGTGTCACCCCGATCCTCAAGGTTTCACACCGCAAATCTATGCTGAGGAGCGGGCTAGATTTGTTTATAGGCGTTTCGCCAGTTTGCTACTGGTCAAAACTGCTCAATGTCAGGAATTCGCTAGAAAGGCCAGTCTGACTTTGTGGACTGCGGAACAAAGAAATGGCACGAGCCCACGGATTGGGCTCGCGCCATTTCAGAGATAATCTACTTTCTTTTGCCGCGCGGGGCTAATGCCCGCCTCGCAGTCGATCCACTTATTGGTGAGGCTCCTGTTTGCCACCAGGAGCTTTTTTCTCCGGAGCGCTTTCAGGACGTGGTGCAGCCTGTTGGTGAGGGGCTGGCTGCGCGTGAGCCGCAGCTGTCGGATGAGGAGCGCTTTCCTGACGAGACTCGGGCTTAGGTGCAGCCTGTTGGTGGACCGCAGGCTGCACGTGCACAGCCTGATTCTGATTCGTGTGAGCCACCGATTTATTCGCGGATGGCTTACTCTCGTTTGAGCGCGTGGCCGCTGCCTTATTCTCCGCCGCCTTGTTCTCGTTCGAGCGCGTAGCTGCGGCCTTATTCTCCGCCGCTATATTCTCATTCGAGCGCGTGGTTGCGGCCTTATTCTCTGCTGCCTTGTTCTCGTTCGATCGCGTAGCCGCTGCCTTATTCTCCGCCGCCTTGTTCTCATTCGAGCTTGTGGCTGCGGCCTTATTCTCGGAGGCCTTATTTTCGGCTGCGGCACCATTGGCCGCTATCACGCCTTTGCCGGTCAGTTCTCCGGGTTTGGAGGTCGCGGCAATCGGCGGCTTGCCATGATTCACGGACTCCAACAGTTCGTGGTTCTTGCTGGCGGCCTGTTGATGCCCGGTTTGCGCGGATGTTGCCGAGGTATGACGCTCATGTGACGCGGTCTCTTCCGCCGCGGTTGGTCGAGCGGTTATCCCGCCACTGCCGCCGTTGTAGCTGACAGTGTTTCCAGCTCGTTCGTTGATTACGGTCTTCTCGTAAGTGTTATGAATCTCGGTTACATTCACGTTATTCACGCTGCGGTTGTAGCTGAACTCGTTGTTTCTCCAGTAGCCGCCCTCATAGCCTTGGCCACCATAGCCATACCCATAGTTGACGCCGCCGTAGAACCCGACCGTGGGTCCCCAGTAACCGCCATTCCAGGCGTAGGCATTATTGCCCCAGCCCCAATAACCAGGAGTCCATAACAGCCCGACCATGGGTGGCTCGACCCATGTGCCAGGCACCCAGAAGTAGCCTTCCTCACCATAGGCCCAATAGCCTGGCGTCCATAGATAGCCGCTCTGCGGACAAATGGGTTGGGAGTACGCTACCAGCGCGGGAGGAGCAATCGTGATCGATGCGCCGAACTGCGCCATCGAGATGGCCGGAATGGCCAGTATCAGAAGTGTTAGCGAAAACAAAAAGATCTTGCGCATTTGGAACCACCTTGCCGGATCATCCTTCAGTTGCCCGGTTGTAACCTTTCCTGCGGCGGGCTATGCGGATTGACCGGTGACTGCGTCGATACAAGCATTCCATGGAAGCAATGCCAAGTCTGTGCACTACGGCTCACAATTTGTGAATAGCGCGGTTAAATGGTGCTGCATCGGCTGGCTTGCGTCGACCCTCGCTGGCATCCCAAGGAAAGCGGCGCGAGCCTAAAAAACGGACCCGCACCAATCACAGTCAAGCTTGATACGTCCGAAGGGCGACCATCGGACGAACCCGCTAGAGTGTGAAACTAAGCACGAGATTAACTCCGGGATAACTCGCGTTGCATAAGTAATACATGCCGTTTATCTCGACAACATAAACATCTTGTGTGTATAGCCAGTTGCTGGGCCACGGATCAACGAATCCAAACCAATAGCCACCGTATTGGAAGCGGTGATTGCCGTATTCGGCCTGGGTGACACGGAACCTGTGTTGTTGTCCAAAATTGGCCTTATAACGGTCTTCCGGAATGCGGCCGGCGCCCTGATTACTGGCATGTTGCTGCTGCTGTACATTCTTTTCTGCTGGTTGGTTGTTCTTTTCCTGCTGCTTTGCATTCTGTTGTGCCGGCTGGTTGTTTTTCTCTTCTTGCTTTGCGTTCTGTTCTGCCGGCTTTGCGTTCTTCTCCGGCTGCGCAACAGGCTTTTCCTGTTGCTTTGCGGATTTCTCGGGCTGCGCCTTTTTTTCTTCCTGGGCGGCCGGTTTGGATTTCTGGTCCTCCTGCTCGTGCTGCTCCTGTGCGAACACCGGAGCTGCCACTCCCAGAATCAAAGACAGAGCTGCTGTGCTGATCATTCCAACTAGTTTCATAAAGTGTTGCCTCCATTGTTGCTTCGTTGCGTTGTTTGCGCTTGTCTCTTACTGCAAGCTTCCTGTTGTGGCGTTGACCGGGCTGCCGATCGCTTCGCCGGACACGAGAAGCTCCACCCTGCGGTTCTCTTGTCGTCCGCTGGAGTTGTCGTTTGAAGCTACTGGTGAAGTGTTGCCGAAGCCCATGGCTGAAACCGAATTCGTCGCAACGCCTTCTTGCACCAGGTAATCGCGTACGGATCCGGCGCGATTCTCAGATAGCGTCTGATTCATCGAGTCGCTGCCCACATTGTCTGTGTAGCCGCCAACTTGAATGTCGAGTCCAGGGTAGGCAAGCAGAATGCCGGCGACTTTCGCCAACTTCTCGCGTGCACTCGGCTTCAACGAGTATTTTCCCGTGTCAAACAAGACATCGGACATGCTGACGATAAGCCCGCGTGCGCTGTCGCGAGTCTGAAGAATGGAATTCAACTGCTCTGACAACTTCGTGCGCATTGCGGCTTTGTCGGTCTCGGCCTGTTGCGCGGTCTGCTGTGCTTGCTGCGCGGCAAGCCGCGACTGCGCCGCGTCAGCTTGAGCCGCGGAGATTGCATCGGCGGATGACGCCTGGCTATTCGCCATGTCCGCCTTGGCCTGCAAGGTCGCAAGTCGTGCATCTGCCGTCTCGACGCGCGCCTTCGCTGCATCCGACTCTGCCTGAGCCTTGGCCGCCTGAGCGATCGCCGCGTCAGACTGCGCCTGATCTTTTTGTCGAATCGCGTTGTCGGTCTGAGCCTGCGCTTCTGTCTGTGCGTCGCTCGATGCCTGACGTTCGTTTGCCAGCCGTATCTCGTCGAGCTTCTTGACCGCGATTTCACGGGCATCTTCGGAGGTTTGTACTGCCTCGCGCGAAACCGCGATCAACGGCTTGGTGTCAACATGCTTACTGGTGGCATATTCGTCCGCGTTGTTCATTAACTGGACCGCATGTTGATAGCTGTCGCTCGCATACTGCTCGGCGCCCTCTGATTGCGCGATGCGCAGTGCATTCCGCGCCTCGAAGAACTCCAGAGGCAGTCTCGCATTCAGAACCACCGGGTCGAACCTGTAGCCGGTCGGAATGTACCCGCCGCGCTCCATCAGTTCGTACTTTGCATTGACCGCCTCGGTCGTTCCCTTGGTGCTCTCGCGAACCACATTCTCAAGCACAACCGCGTTGCTCGGCTGCCGCACCGCATAATAAGGTTCCGCGGTTACGATCAGAGCGAAGGCCTGAAGGTCAGTCGTCACTCGCAGTTTGCTGCGATGGTTCTCACCCACTAGCACTTCGCCCAAGTTCACAGCTCGGCCTTCGGGTGAAATCGCCCACAAGACGTAGGTCAGGTACTCATTGCCGAAAGTTGTCGGTACGCGCAGGTCGCCAAATTCTGCGTCGATCTCAATGGATCCGCGCTTACTGTTTACCTTGGCTTCACCATTTGCGGAGGGCATCAGGTCCGTGCCCGCGAAGTCCAGCTTCGAACTTCCGCTGCGATGCTCATAATTGACCGCTTGCACGCTGCGGCTGATGACGATCACCCGGAACATGGGAGTCGAGTTCATACGCTCCACGATTGGGGTTCTTTGAGGATCATTTTGCGCGACTGCGGGCAAGCTCAGCGCGATTACGGCGGCGAACAACAGCTTTGTTTTCACAGTGTCTCCTTAAGGCAGGTATCTGCCGCGTTATTCGATTCAAAGTTTGAGTTTCGTGTTGTGGTCTTCGAAGCAGCCTCGCTACGCCTCATCCTTTTCCGAGGTGGATACTGGATAGGGAGTGAAACAAGCCAAAGACATTAAGCAGCCAAAGAACCACGGCAATGACCACCACTCCGTTTAAGATTGACTTGATCTGTCGTTGCATGGGAATGAACCGATTCACCAGCCATAGAAGAACACCCACCACGATAAGAACTTCCAGAAGTTGAATTAAAGGCATGGCTTGTCACCTTTCTCGTTTCGCGGGCCAACCCCTCTCATCCGCTTGGAGGCGTTGCCCTAATCTCAGTTGTTTGAGAGCTTTTAGGGTCAAATCGTATTTGCCGTGGCGATCGCGGCGCTAAACACGGGTGAAGACTGCCGATCGGCTGGATGTGGTCGCTTCGCAGGTTTGATCAGCGACCTAAGAAAAGAGCTGCGAATCAGCGGTCGCGGCTCCGTCTACACACTCAGGAGAATAAAGAATGACAGGTGTAGACTCTCGCGTCTGAGCAACATAGCTCACATGCTGAGATTAAGATTGCGGGCTCATAACCGTGACTGGTCCAATCATCACGGCTTTAGAGTGTCTGAGACTTAGAGCGGTGCATAGGGATTGCCGGCAACCCCTGATTGCAGGGAGTGCATCTGCGCCCACGAATAATCTAATTCCTGTCCGCACTCCAGGCACACCTGATACGTTCGTTCCTTGATCGTGAACACCCGGCTCCGCTGGCCGTGACGGCATCCAAAAGTAAACTGAAAGAACCGCCGCAGCGGCTTCATAAATCCCCCCGCTGACGGCGCTCGCAGCTTCCATTGGCATCCAGCCAATGCAATAAGGAGCGCACGCTGGCCCGAGCCAAAGCAATCGAGCAATCCGCAGCTCCGTAGTAAATGTTGAGGGTGTCGCCGTCCGGGTCCATCGTATATCCACAGGGGAAGACAACGTCGTCGACATCGCCGCGGCACTCATAATCCGCTTCCGGTCCAAAGATCCATGAATCTCCCCGCAGTATGCATTTTGCCGGATTCTCCAGTTCGAACAGGGCCAAGCCCAATCGATAGAGGCAGCCGGAGGGCGTGTGCCGGACTCCGTGGTACAGCACGAGCCATCCCCTGGAAGTCTCGATGGGCGGAGGCGACAAACCAATTTTGTTGGCGTCCCACCCGGCGCCGCGGCGCGCTTCCAGCATGAGCCTGTGCCTGCCCCAATGGCGCAGATCTGGAGAGTAGGAAATCCACATGTGCGCTCCCAGTGTGGTTGCGGGACGATGAATCAGCGCCCAGTATCCATCGATTCTCCGCGGAAGAAGCGCCGAGTCCTTGTCGTCCGGGGACATAATCACGCCGTAGCGCTCGAAACTGTGGAAGTCCTTGGTCAGAGCCAGCGATACCCCGGGACCACCGCGCGAATAAGAGGTATAGGTGACCGCATACTGCTGCAGTTCGGGCACGAAAGTGATGCGCGGATCCTCGATACCCCAGATCTCCTCTGGAAACTGCGTCGGACTGGGCATCAATGTCGGTTCGCGATCGATGATCCAACCATCCATTCCGTTAGCAGAGCGCGCCGCGCAAAGATGCGACAAACCGCGGCGATCCTCCACCCGGCAAAGCAGCAGCGTAGAGCCATCCGCGAGCAACGTTGCGCCCGGATTGAACACACTATTAATAGAGTATGGCCAATCCCTGCTGGTTAGGATCGGGTTGCCAGGATGCCGCAGCAGCAGCGGCTCGTAGCTATTGCCCACTAGACCCGGAAGAGTTTCTGCGGGTACGGTCACGATAGGATCTCCATAGGTTCAGACTGTTGCAGAGTGCGCATCTCTAGATGCGCCATCAAGAACGATAATGTGGATTCCGCGCCCTGATTTTCATTCGCGCGGTCGGGATGAAGGCCGTCCCGGCAGCCGCCGGTGACGGGATCATAAAGCGAAACTTGCAGATCGTTGTCGCCCAGGAACCAGTTGAAAGCCGACCAGGCTTCGTTGCGCCAGCGGCTGTCGCCGG
>JBKQKT010000217.1:0-11433 GCA_052147365.1 Candidatus Korobacteraceae bacterium
GTTTTTTGGTTGAACGCATCGTTCGCAACGATGAGGTCGTCGGTTCGATCCCGACTAGCTCCACCAATAACTCCTTAGAAAACACCCCTGGTTGAAGATCGCACTGAAGGCGAAGAGCCGGCCAATGGATTCCGTGGAAGAGACAGCTCAGAGGCTGCCGCTCGATGTCCTTATGATGTTGACCCGTAGGTAAATGAGCCGTAAGATAGCCCATCCCGTAACGGCAACAATTTCTTGACTTAAGACGTGTGCAGCAGAACACGAAATCTGCACATCAGGAACGCAGCACATGGCAGCTCCGAAGCAGGCGTCCGCGGTTCCGCTGGCCGAAATTGCCATGGCCTTGCTAGCGCAGCCAGAAGTGATTCCTCGGGCACGCGTGATCGCCGATCAAGTTGCCGAACTTCTTCCAGACACAGCTGCCGTGGTGTACGTCATTCAGGACCAGGAAAATCCTGTCTGGACAGCCAAAGCCACGGCAGGCGAGATCACCGTTGGTGAGGTCATAGACTTTACTGCCGGCACGCTGGGCGCGGTCGCAGAGAGCAGGGAACTCCAGGTATTCGAGGGAGCCAGCCTCCAGCGCGAAGATTACTCTCACTTAGATATTCGTCGCACGGCGGTGGCTCTCGCTTATGCCCCGCTTCTCGAGGATGAAACCCTGGTCGGCGTCATAGAACTGATCTCCTATGAGCAGTCTTTTCCAGATACCGTGTTGCAGTCACTGAATGAGATAACGGAGCTCGCCTCTCCGGCCGTCGCTACTGCTCTGAACTACGAAAACGATCGTAATGTCAGCCTTCAGTCCATCAGCCGCGTGACCCAGATGTACGACCTGGAAAAGGTCTTCAACTCGACCCTCGAAATGGACGAGTTGATTGCGATGATTGCCAAGAAATTTGCGGAAGTGTTGAAGGTCCAGGGCGTCAACTTGTGGATGGTCAACGGCGACTCGCTGGAGTTGGTCAGCCAGGCGGGGTTTGATGCAACTGTCACAACCGGCGCCGTCCAGAAAGGGGGAGAAGGTATTGCGGGGGACATCTCAGACAGCGGCGAGCCGGTGCTGATTGATGATTCTGACGACGAGCGTTTGCAGCGGCGCAATTCCGGCCTCGAAGATGGCGCCGTGTTCTCCCTGCTGGCTGCACCGCTGATGGAGCGCGAACAGCTGGTGGGTGTGGTGGAAGCCTTAAACCGCCTGGATGGCCTGCCATTCGACGACGACGATCAGTTCCTGCTCGCCAATATCTGCGAAACCGCCAGCAATGCCTTGCACAATGCGTCGCTGCTGGAATCCGAGCGCAAGGTGGAGATCCTGCACACCCTGGTCAACGTCAGCCAGGAGATCGCTTCCACGCTGAACCAGGAGCGGGTGCTGCAGGCCATTGTCAACCAGCCGCAGCGAGTCATCCCCTATGACCGCGGCGCCGTTGCACTGGAGGAGCGCGGACGGTTACGCATCAAGGCCATTTCGGGGACGGACCAACTGAATCCTTCTGATCCGGATGTACAGCGCCTGGAATCGGTGCTGCGGTGGGCCTCCGGCCTGGAGCAACAGGTCCACATTTCGCAGCGTGGAGAGGAAATCGACGATCCGCGTCCGGAAACGCGGGAGAAGTTCCGTCACTATTTCGAACAGGGCGGCTCGCGGGGATTTTTCGCCATACCGTTGGCGGACGAAGAAGGACGGCTGGGCATCCTGTCGTTCGAGAGTAGCGATCCCGACTTCCTCACAGAAGCGCACCTGGAAATCATCAAGGTGCTGGCCAGCCAGGCGACCGTGGCACTGCGCAACGCTTCGCTGTACAAGCAGGTGCCCCTCATTGGCGTGCTGGAGCCGATTCTGGAAAAGAAACGCAAGTTCATGGCGCTGGAAAAACGCCGGCGCACGGCAGTCCTGACTGCGGTTGCGGCTGTCATCCTGTTTCTGGTGCTTGTGCCGATGCCCCTGCGGGTTGACGGAGAAGCCTCGGTTGCGCCCAGCCGCACAGACTTTGTTCGCGCCGACTTTGATGGCGTGTTGGACAAGGTATTTGTGCGCGAAGGCGAACGCGTGCAGCCCGGGGCCCTGCTCGCCCAAATGCAGGATTGGGAGCAGACGGCAGACCTGGCACGCGCCCAGGCAAAGTACAACACCGCCATGGAAGACATGAATCGCGCGCTGGCGATGAACGACGGGGCCCTTGCCGGACGTAAGCGGGTGGAAGCTGATTACTGGCACAGCGAATTGGAACGCGACCGCGGCAAACTCGAGGCCGCTAAGTTGCGTGCCCAGATTAGCGGCGTGGTAGCGACGCCTCATGTGGAAGACATGGATGGAAAGATGCTGACCGCGGGATCGCCGGTCATGGAACTGGTCGATACTTCCGCAGTCACGCTGGATGTCGCAGTTCCCGAACGCGATGTTGCGCTCATTCGTCCCGGCGCCAGCACCGCGATCAAACTGGAGTCTTTTCCCACCAGAACGTTTCACGGCAAAGTCGTCATTGTCAGTCCCAAGGGCGAGGTGCAGGGCGAGGGGAGGGTGTTTTTTGCACGTGTGGAAGTACCCAATGATGACGCTGCAATTCGCACCGGGATGCAGGGACGGGCCAAGATCAATGCGGGCTGGCACCCTGCTGGTTATGTATTCTTCCGTGATTTGGGGATCTGGCTGTGGTCCAAGCTCTGGTCCTGGTTCGGGTGGTAGGAGAAACCAATGAAGAGTGTCGTTTGTTTTCTCGTCATCGTGGTTCTGCTGGGTACGCTGGGCTGTAGTTCCACGCCTCCGTCCACGGTCGCGGCCTCGTCCAACTCGCCGGTTGATAAGCCCCCTCCGTCCAAAGCAGCGGCCACTTCACAGCCCGAGGTGTTTGTCGCGATGGGGCCCATCGTGGTGGAACAGCAGTTGGATGTCACCGCCCTGCGCGATGGCGTGGTGACGGAGTTGATGGTGGATGTTGATTCGACCGTGAGGAAGGGCCAGTTGTTGGCCCGTCTCGATGATCGACAGTTGATCGCCGAACGTGAAGCCGCGGAACACAAGCTGCGCAGCATCGAGGCCGATGTCAAGAACTGGGAATCAGAGGTGCAGGTGCGCCAGGTAGACCTGCAGCGCTCCGAAGCGATGCTGAAGGACGGCATTGTCACTCAACAACAAGTGGACCACGATCGCTACAACCTCAACGCAACCCAGTACGAAGTGGACCGCGAACGCGAGAACGCGCTGAACGCCCGCTCCAACCTGCAGGGCATCGCCCTGGAGCTGGAGAAGACCCGCATCAGCGCGCCATTCAGCGGCATTGTTGCACGCCGCTACGTCCGCCAGGGCCAGAGGGTTTCCAGTGGAGAGAAACTCTTCTGGGTGACCGCCGTGGAACCCTTGCAGGTGCGCTTCACCCTGCCGGAACAATACAGCCGCGCTCTGAAATTGGGCGATGAACTCGCCCTTACGCCGGCTGCTTCCCCGGGCGGGTCTGCTTCGGCAAAAGTCATCCACGTCAGCCCGGTGGTTGATCCCGCGAGTGGAACGGTGGAAGTCATCGCGGTGCTGGACAAGCCGTCCGGCTTCCGTCCTGGAATGACGGCCTCGATCCGCGTGCCGAAGACGCCATGAACCTCGCCGAGGCACTCAATGCCGCCCTGCCGGAGCTGCCCGCGAAGAAGACGCAGTCCGGGTATCCCAAGCTGGATCCGCGGACCATCTGGGCCGAGAACATCGAAGAAGGCCGGCCGGTTGTGGTCGCGCACGTGCGCGGCAAGGAATCGTTGTTCCGGTTTCCGCCCGAGCAGTGGAAGCTGATCGAATTGTTCGATGGCCAGCGCTCCTATAACGACGTGGCTGAGGCGTACCGCGAGCTGTACGGCGTGCAGTACACGGTCGAGGATGTGCGCGAGTTCGCCAACATGCTGGAGCAGGCGGACTTCTGGTACAAGACGCCGCAAGAGCGGAACATCGCGCTGAACCAAAAGCTGGCCGAGCAAAGACATCAGCACAAGCATCGCAAGTCAAAATGGGGCGATATCGCGCACATCCAATTCTCCGCCTGGGACCCCGACCGTTTCTTCGACATGCTTTACCCTCGGCTGCGCTGGGTGTATACGCCCTGGTTTACCACCTTCAGTCTTTTCCTGTTCGCATTTACGATTTATGTCTTCGCGACGCGATGGAGTGACATCGGCCGCGATACGCTCACGTACTACACCTTCACCGATAAAGGCGCACGCGACCTGGCTGAATTCTGGGTGCTATTCCTCATTCTCGCTTTCTTCCATGAGTCGGCCCATGGGCTCACTTGCAAGCACTACGGCGGGCAGGTGCATAGAATGGGCTTCCATCTCATCTTTCTGACGCCGGCATTTTTTGTGGATGTAACTGAGGCTTTCGTTTATGCCAACCGGTGGCAGCGGTTCGTCACCATCATCGCCGGGATCTGGGTCGAAACCATCTTCTGCGCCCTAGGCACCATCGTCTGGTGGGGCACGCCGCCCGGGACCTACGCCCACGAACTCGCCTACAAGATCATGCTGATCACTGGCGTTGCCGTGGTGGTGGTGAACATGAATCCGCTCATCAAGCTGGACGGCTATTACGCATTTTCAGAGATCGTGGGCTTCGCCGACATCAAGGAAAAATCAACCTCCTATCTCTCCTCCTGGGTGAGGCGGCATGTCTTCCGGCTGCCGGTAGAGGTGGACTATTTACCGCGGCGGCGGCGGGCGCTCCTCGTGATCTATGCCATCCTCTCCGGTCTTTACAGTTATGCACTGCTGTTCGCTGTGGTGCGGTTTTCCCGTAACGTCTTCCTCAACTACAGCCGCGAGTGGGCGTTCTTGCCCGCGCTGGCGCTGGCATACTTTATCTTTCGGTCTCGTATCCGGACCTTTGGGAGGTTTGTGAAAACCGTGTATCTGGACAAGAAAGACCGGGTCGTTTCTTGGCTAACGCCGTGGCGGATTGCCGCGTTGGCCCTACTATTTCTGGCTGTCGTGTTGGTTCCGGTGTGGCCGCGATACGTACAAGCGCGGGCTGTACTGGAACCTATTCGCCGCGAGACTGTGCGGACCGCCGTCCCAGGTAATGTCGTGGCTGTTTACGTCCGCGAAGGCGAGCACGTAACACCGGGACAGCCGCTGCTCAGCATGCGAAATTACGGTGTGGAGTCGAACTACAGCGCCGCCGCAAGCAATCTCGCTGACGCCCAGGCGAGCCAAATCACGGCCGAACTGGGTTATCGTGATGTGGCCCTGGCCGCTGAACAACGGAAGCAATATGCAGTTGAAGCTGCAGTCGCCGCCGGCGCTGCGGAAAGACTTGAGCCCACGGCGCCCATCGAGGGTGTTATTGCGTCCCACGAGATCGCCGACCTCGCGGGAACGCATCTAGAAGCCGGATCGATAGTGGCCGAAATCGCCGACACGAGCGTGATGCGACTGCGCATGTTTGTGCCCGAATTTGCAGTGGACGAAGTTCGCCCCGGCCAGCGAGCACGACTGTTGCTGGATAACCGCTACAGCCCGATTGACGCCAGAGTTGACGCCGTGCTGCCTGCCTCGATCGCTCTGGAGCCGGGGCTTGAGGCTGCTGGCTCGTATAAGGGACTGGCGAACACCAGGTATTACGTGGCCGAAGCCTATGTGGCGAACGACGGCAAGCTTCTCGACCTGATGAGTGGAACCGTAAAGATACGCATTGGACGGCAGAGCATCGCTGGCTTGACGGTCCGAGAGGTAAGGGATTTCGTGGGCCGTAAGGTCTGGTGAGAGCGGGCTGAAAAAGCTCCCAAGACGCCAAAAGGGAGGGCTCCAACCCTCCCTCTACAGTTGGCGCTACGCAGACGAAGCGTGAATCCTGGGTCCCTTGCTGTCGGCGGTTCTTACTGGGTAAATCGCTTGGACAGCACGGCAGCCTGCTTAGACAGGACAGCAGCGTTCTTAGACAGCACAGCAGCGTTCTTAGACAGCGCAGTCCTCTTGGACAGCACGGTAGCCTGCTTAGACAGCACGGCAGCCTGCTTAGACAGCACTGGCAGCTTGGACAGGCTGGTCGTTGTCGAGGTTTGAATTGGGGTGGATGTCTTGCTAGCCAGAACAGCTTTCTTGGTAGCGTGGAGGTTGCTGATCAGGGATTTCTTCTGAACCATTCGTATTCTCCTCAGAGGTGTTTGAGCTTCTTGGCCAGGTTCTGGCAGCTCGCATGTTCAGGTATTGCAACCCGGTAGCCAAAGTCGGCACTGCCGTGCGAGCACCTTCGCAAAGCCCTAGCAGAACAATGAATTACGATCTGTCGCGGGCGGTAGAACGGCTGCCGTCGGACTCGGCATGCCACGGTCCGCCTGACCGAAAAGGTTAATTTTTAACCCGCGTGCGGTTATTTTTTAACCCTTGCTGGTTTCAGAGTCCGTATTTGCGGCACAGATACTTCATCTTCTGGACGGGAATGCGCAACAGGGCCGCGGCAGCAGTCTTGCCTCCGGTGCGATTCAGTGCGGCATGGAGATAGGCAATCTCAATGCGCTGGATCTCGTCATCAAAGTTGACACCCTCTTCCGGGACGAGCAGTTTCTCCTGGCTGGCGGTCCCCCTGTTAATGACCTGTTGCGGCAGGTCGCTCACGCGGATCGTTTCGCCCTCCACCATGAGCACCAGGCGCTGCACCAGGTTCTCCAACTCGCGCACATTACCGGGCCACTCATTCGACTCCAGGACGTCCATGGCTTCAGGTTCAATACGCTTTATGGGCAGCTCGTTGGCGGTGCAGAAGACGTGCAGGAAGTGTTCGATCAGGAGTCCAACGTCATCGGCGCGAGCGCGCAACGGTGGCATATGAATAGGAATCACGTGGATGCGGTAATACAGATCTTCACGAAAGCGACCCGCAGCAGCCATCTCTTCCAGATCTTCGTTGGTGGCGCAGATCAGGCGGAAGTCGATCTTTCTGACGTTCTTGCCGCCCAATCGGTGAACCGCGTGGTCTTCCAGCACGCGCAGCAGCTTGCTCTGCAGCGACGGCCCCAGCGCTCCAATCTCGTCGAGGAAGAGAGTTCCGCCATCAGCCAGCTCGATTTGTCCGGGACGGCTGGCGTGGGCGCCTGTAAAAGCGCCCTTCTCATGCCCGAACAACTCGGACTCCATCAGGTTCTCCGGCAAAGCCGCGCAGTTGACGCTGATAAAAGGAGCATCGCGCCGCGGGCCCAGAGAGACGATGGCGCGGGCTACGAGTTCCTTGCCCGTGCCGCTCTCACCGCGCAGCATTACCGTCGTGGTTCCCGGAGCCACCCGACGGATCGCCTCGTAAACGCGTCGCATTTCATCGCTGCCGCCAATGAGATCGCAAAAGGAATTCTTGCTCCTGATCTCCTCGCGTAGCCGCTGGGTCTCCAATCGCTTAAGCCGTTCTTCAGCGGCCTCCAGAAGATACTCGCGTAGTTCGACGAAATCGACGGGCGCCAGCAGAAACTCGTCGCCCCCGGCGGCGCGCGTGCGCTGCCGGGCGTTGCGCAGCGGAGTGCGCGAGATCGCGATCAGCAAGGCTCCAGGGGCCGCAGCTCGCACCTCACCGACATGGGCGAAAAAATCCTTGCCGTGTGGTGCGACGGTGTCCACGTCTACGACAATAATTTCAGGATTATTCTGGCGGATGCTGGAGATCAGGTCATCGGGCGCCTTGGCAATACTGACAAAGAATGCTGGCGCCAGTTCCTGGCCCATGTCAATGAGAGCCGAATCGTCCGACGTGGCGAATAACAACCGAAACCGTTGCGTCTTTTTGACACCGGCTGCTTGGCCCATGAGCCCTTTATCGTCTTTCTGGAAGTGTCAGATTATAGGCTAACTTACATCGGGATGAAAGCAAGTAATCGCTTCTGGCTGGCTCGCATGCCTGCTCGTGGCCCGCAGGAACCAGGTCAGTTCTGCATTAGGATGGATTTCTTGACCTCCCTTGTCCTGCGCCCCGCGGATGGGCAGAATAACGTCTCCTGAAAACGTGTGCCGTTCTCTTAGCTTTAACAACTCAGACTGGAGCAGCCTTGTGGTATAAAGTCGGCACGAGCATTGCAAGGAGGGACGGTTGGACATCAACGTCCGCAAGCGATCGCAAGTACAGTTGATCCAGCTCCGGGGACAACTCCGGTTGGGCGCGGCGGTTGACGAATTACGGCAGACCATCGCTGAGTCCCTCGGCAACGGAGATGCGCGTATCGTCATCAACCTTTCCGAAGTGCCCATGATCGATTCCAGCGGCATCGGACTGCTGGTGGGTTTCCTGGCGTCCACGAAGCAGCGCGGCGGGAGCCTCAAGCTAACGCAGCCCTCCAAGTTTGCAGTGCAGACTTTGCGGATGGTGGGTGTTCTCAACCTGTTTGAGGTCTTCGATGACGACGACGCGGCGGTGCAGTCTTTCGCCTGACCCGGCAATGGGGGTTCGTCGGATTCAACCAAGAGGTGAGCGTTCATGCAGAGTGGTGCCGGCAGTCGACAGCATGACCATGAGCTCGCGGAACTGCTGAACCTCCGCATGCCCGCAGAGTCAGCGTCCATTGCCGCCATCAGCGACGCCATCTCAGGATGCTTGGTTCGCTTGGACATCCCGGAAGAAAAGCAATTGGAGATCGGGCTGGCAGTCCAGGAAGCCCTGAGCAATGCCGTGGTGCACGGATGCAAGAAAGATGCCTCGAAAGAGATTCACTGCCGGTTGCAACGCGACCCGCAGGGTCGAATCGCGATTATTGTCACGGACCCGGGACCTGGTTTCAGCCCGGAACTCTTATCTGATCCCAGGCACGGCGAGAACGTGTATGCGGACCATGGCCGCGGAGTCTACCTGATCCGCCAGCTGATGGATGAGGTCCACTTCGAAAACGGCGGCAACGAAATCCGGATGTGGAAGTACTGAAAGTCTCTCCCCGGTGTGACGGCAATCAATTCTAGAGAACGTTGACAGCGCGCGCCGCCAGCAGCGCGATGATAGACAGAGAAATAAGAGACTGCAACATCATGACTGTCTTCGCCCAGCGTGATAACACCGCCGTATCTGTGGGCGAAAACGCCGTGCTGGTGTTGAAAGCCAGGAAGAGGTAGTCAATGAACTCAGGCGACCACCGCTGATCCGCGTCAGACTGCCGCACCATCTGCGGGAAAAGAAACGAGCTCTTGGCCGCACCGCCGGGTTGATCGCGCCCCAAGGGTCCGCCGGCATCAAGCTTCCAGTACCAGAGGGCAAACACCAGAACGTTGGTGATCCAAAGCGCCCCTGCAGAAAATAACAGCGTTCCCGGTGGATCTTTGTGACGCGGTAGCCCCTGCACCAGCAGGACCAACGAGCCAATCAGGGCCAGCGTAATCGCACCATTGGCGGCGAAAGTCAGCATCCTGGTTATGTTGTAGTGCCCCAGGTGATAGGTGAAGATGATGGGAATCAGCAGCAGAACGACGACCGCCAGCAGCCCCCAACGCGGCCCGACGGAAAGCCTGTCGGGCAGTGCGAAGTAAAGCAAAGCGCCAGCCATCATGGCCACGAAGGCGGGCCAGCGGGGTTCGCGTACTTTCTGGAAAGTCATAAAACGAGGACAGTTGCTTAGATATCTGTGCGCTGATTGTGTTGCCTGACGGCCCAGTGTACCAGTGCTCTCCAACGGGGTGCCGAAGGTCAAGGAAAAGTGAATTTGTGACGCATGTCATTGAATCCCGTTCTGAACAGGAATATATTGTCGAGTTCTTTCATACTATTGTCCCGCTTCGGTGGGACGTGTGAGTCCTTATTTATGCCGCAGAACTACGTGCCTATCTTCATCTTTGCCTTCGTGGCGTTCCTGGTGGCGGCCGGCACCGTGGCTATTTGCACGCTGATCCGCCCCAAGAACCCGTTCAAGACCAAGCTGATGCCCTACGAATGCGGCATCACGCCCTTCGACAGCGCGCGTGGCCGCTACACGGTGCGCTTCTACATCGTCGCCATTCTGTTTGTAGTGTTCGACGTGGAGACGATCTTCCTGTTCCCCTGGGCGGTGCAGTTCAAGCTGCTTGGACTGTTCGGGCTGCTGGAGATGCTGATCTTTCTCGGCATCCTGATCGTGGGATACATCTGGATCTGGAAAAAGGGCGCCCTGGAATGGGTTTAGCTGTTGCGGTGACGGAGATCCAGCGCCCAGTACGAATTCGGCCCCATCCGCATCGCGTAATGCGGATGGGGAATTTTTTTGTGCTCAGGATGACAGAACCGAAATTGTGTGTGTGCATGACAGCAAGTTGTGACACCGGTCACAGCGTGGCGTGACCCTCGCACAAGATGTCATGCGTCCAAGCTGCTAAAACTTAAAGTGCCGACGATGTGGGTTCGGCGCCATAGAGAAGCATAGAAGATGCCCGACGAAACCAAAGGACCGAATCCAGTCTCTCCCCCGCCGGGCGGCGGGACGCCGCCCGCTGCGAAGCCGGCCGAACCTGCTGCACCTCAATCAGATACGCCAATCGCCAAGACCGAGGCGCCGGTTGCCGCTGCCAAGCCAGCCGATGCAGCGAAACCTGAGGTTTCTGCGACCGGCGAGAAGCCTGCCGCCGCTCCTGCAACGGGCGAGAAGCCTGCTCCTGCGGCTGCTGCCGCGGCGACACCGCCAGCTCCTGACGCGGCCAAATCGGCGGCTCCCGCTGCGGCCAAACCTGCCGCGCCGGCCGCGAAGCCCGCTCCCAAGCCCGAAGGCCCGAAGCCAGAGCCCTGGGATTCCGACCTGGTCACTGGCCTGCGCAGCCAATACGGCTCGGGGATCAAGGAAGCGAGCACGTACCTTGGCCAGAAGTACCTCATAGTGGACAGCTCGATCCTCTACGAAATCATGCTGCTCATGCGTGACGATGAGCTGTTCGATTACTGCGTGGACATCACTGCCGTGCACTATCCCAAGCGCGAGGCGCAGTTCGACATCGTGTACGTGCTGTACTCGTTCCACCACAACGAGCGTGTGCGGGTGAAAACGCAAATCAAGGACGGCGACAGCGTTCGCACAGCAGTCGAAATCTGGCCGACGGCCAACTGGCTGGAGCGCGAAGTTTATGACATGTTCGGCATCACCTTTACCGGGCATCCCGACATGAAGCGCATCCTCCTGCCCGACGGATGGAAGGGCCATCCGCTGCGCAAGGATTACCCCATCCTGCAGCAGGACAAGGAGTGGGTGCAGATCAACCTCGGCATCGAGAGTGGACAATGAAGCCATTCGAAACGGATTATCGCCACGCGAAACCCGGCGAGAGCGGCCCGGGCGTGGTGGACTATCTCGACCTCGATACCAAGGACCAGACTTTCCTCGACTCGACCGAGCTCGTCCTCAACATGGGGCCGCAGCACCCTTCGACGCACGGCGTGCTACGCGTCATTCTCAAGCTGGACGGCGAGAAGGTTCTCGGCACCGAGTGCGTCATCGGCTATCTGCATCGCGGCGTGGAGAAAATCGGCGA
>JBKQKT010000218.1:0-3714 GCA_052147365.1 Candidatus Korobacteraceae bacterium
AACTTGGAAATTCTGTTCGCCCAGATTGTGATCCGTCCAGCCGCTGATGACTTGAATTTCGGAGAGATTGTAGCCGGCGGACAGATTGAAGGTCACCGTGGCGGGCATGATGCTCCCCTGACCCGGCGTAACTGCGTAATAGGTGCAGTTGCCATTGGCGGCCGCACTGCCGTCGTTGAGACCTGAGGCGGAGAATGTGCCGTTAAGCGCAGAAGAGGGCGCCGTGACGCTGCTGAGCGAGGTTTGGCCGTTCTGAATCAGGTTGACCGCGATCGAGCTGGCAAAAAGTTGTATTCTTGAAGCACCTGACATCATCCGCGGGCGAGATCAGCGGTTTATAGGGACCGTTAGTTACCGGATCGTTGTTTGCCGGATTTACTTTGAGCGTTTCAGGAGACGGACATTCTTTATCCCGGATGTAAATGGTTGTTCGGTCGTCGGCGACGAGCCCTGCTTCTCCTACCAGGTTCGTCGTTCGATTGTCGTCCGCCGGTGGCAAGGCGGCTATCTCTGCCTGTCCCAAGAGGTACATCGTAGGCACATTGGCTTTCAATGAACTATCGTCATCCAGTTGTGACGGTGAAAAGTCTACATGCGCGCTGAAAGACGATTGGTACCCGGAGAGTCCAAGGTCAAGCGTCGTGCTGAATCCGGGTAGCACGGAGCCGCTGATCACCGGAAGATTCTTGACCACCCACCCCGCAGGTTGTCCGTTTTGGTAGCGTTCGACGTTGATGTACCCCTCGCCATACAGCATGGTGAAGTCGACAGAGATCTGGCCGTAGTGCGAATACTTGTCCGGAGGATTCGTGGCCGTGAAGCTGACCTGGGCGAAGGATACACCCGAGGTTACCTGGGCTCCATAGGCAGGGCTCAATGCGAGAACGAGTAAAGTAAAGATGCAAACTGCATACCGCTGCTATAGGTTAATTACCGAGTTGGTGTTTAAGCTTTTCATATTGACCTCCTTTTGGTCATAGATTGGGGCGGTGGTTAATCTTGGATAGTGAGGAGCAACTTCACCGCGTGGTTGCTCCAACTTGGCAGTTGGCACTCGGCATTTAGCATCTGGCTAGGTCGAATGCTGACCACCTACACCTTCACTGCGAGTTCCAACAGACCCACGGACATGGCAATCCAAAGCGCCAGCGCCAATGTGTTGAGCGTGATGCGGATGGCCATGCTGTCCATCAGCCAGTTATATTTCGCGTCCATAACGACCTCCTTCTGTTTGAAGATTTGCGGGATATTCATTGCCGTCTCCGGCTGCTGGGAGCGCTCAACAGCAACGCCGCCTGGCGTGCGTCATAGCGCGGGCGGGTGGCGACCAGTCTTTCCATCTCGTCAATCCGGAGATAGCAGCCGCCTACCTGGAAGCCATAGACAAGGGCGCCTTCTTCCATCAACAGCGGCGAAAAGCCGGGATGTTCCTCCAGAAAGAGGGCGGTACAACCGGGTGAAATCTGGGCGGGTACCAGCAACCGGCTTGTTCACCTCACTCGCGATTCGGGAGCGACTTGGCAAAATGTATCGCCGCCTGGGTTGGCGGAACCCACACAGATTCTGTATGTGAAGCTTCGCACGATGATCCCGCTACGGCCTACCTGACCGTGGGCGCGAGACGCGAATCCACGCCTCCCTTTGTCGCTCGCACCCACGATTACGGACACACCTGGCAAACCGTCGTCAATGGATTCCCCGAGAGCGAGATGGTTCGCGTGGTGCGTGAAGATCCAAAGCGCAAACGTCTGCTTTATGCCGGAACCGACACCGGCGTCTTCGTTTCGTGGGACGACGGCGATCACTGGCAGTCGCTTTCCTTAAACCTTCCGCCAACCCCGATCACCGATCTTGAGGTACATGAGAACGACCTCGCTATCTCAACTTTCGGACGTAGCTTGTGGATTCTGGACGATCTGACGCCCATACGCGACATCAATCCGGCGATCACTGCCGCGGACGTGTACCTCTTCGCTCCGGCCAACGGAATGCGGGTTCGCTGGGACAATTATCAGGACACGCCTTATCCCATCGAGACTCCCGCGGGCCAGAATCCGCCCGATGGCGCCATCATTGACTACTTCCTGAAAAAGACGCCCGCGAATGAATTGACGCTGGTTATTTATGACGAGAGGGGAACTGCAATAGCTGAATCTTCGAGCCAAGCAAAACCGGCTGACTTTCTTCCAGCGAACGTTCCAAATTACTGGTTTGCTCCGCCAGCGGTTTTGACCAAAGCGGCAGGTGTTAACCGCTTCGTATGGGACCTGCGGTACCCGCCTCCTATGACCCTGCCCTACGGCTACGACGGCAAACTCTTGGAATACACCGAATACACGCTGGCTGACCACGCCGTCCCCGGTCTGGCACCGCGCCAGCAGCCACGTGGGCCTCTCGTCGTGCCCGGCAAGTACACCGTGGAGCTGCGCTCGGCCGGTCGGACGTTGCGACAACCGCTCACCATCAAGCTTGATCCCCGCGTGACGGCATCGCAGTCGGACTTGGCAGAACAACGCGATCTTGCCCTGCAGATCAGTCGAGGCATGAAGTCGAGCTATAACTCCTATCAACAGGTCGCCGCGCTGCGCAAAGAGTTGGCGGACAGGCAGGCTATGAACGGCGACGGTCTCAAGACAATGAAGGAAGCGGCTGAAGCGCTCGAGAAGAAGATCGACCGCATTTAGAAGGGCTCCAGCATCGCCCCCGGTTTTGGACCCGTCAACCGTGATTTGGCCAGACTGATCTTCAGCGTCGAGAGCGCCGACATGCGTCCGGTAGAGCCTGTTCGCTCGGCGGTCCAACAGAATTGCAACGCTCTCGACAAAGAGCTGGTGCAGTGGAAACAGCTCAACGAGCAGGATATTCCGTCGTTCAACGCAATGCTGGTTGAGAGCAAAGCGACGGCCCTTCCCGTGGTTGGTGCAGGTATCGGTGGCTGTGGGCCGTAAGACGTCATCCCCACGCGCTTGGCAGCGAAGTAGAGTCGAATGGTTCTGACTCCCCGGCCGGGCGGAGAGTCGAAGTGCGAACTCTCCGGTGCAGGTCGGCGCACAGACCTGTACTGGGCTTTTCGCCGTTCAGAGAAAATTTGGGGATTTACACCGAAGTAAACGCAATCTGAGTTTCTCTGGTACAGGTTGCAGCTGGAATATGGCTGAATCGCCGCCAAACGCGATGAGTTTGGCGTTCTGAGCAGTTACTTCTCTGATAATAACGACTTGATGGCGGAGGAGGCAGTCTCCTGCGAACTCTTCTCCGATTGAATTCCCTGCTAACAGGGAAAAATACAGGGAATTTTGCTGATTTCCGCGCCCCTAAATTGGTTGTGATTGCTGTAAGCGATTCATTTTGTTTAGTTTCTGGGACGAATGACCGGTTTTTGTGCTCAATGGAACAGGGAATTATCAGGGCCGCATCAGGGAATTGTTCAGGCCGTATCAGGGAATGTCGATTTTTCCCTGCTCCTTTGGTCTCTGCGGCTTCTTTGCTGGCCGCGCCGTTGCTGGCAGGAAACGACCTCGAGAAGACCCGGCCCGAGATTCTTTCCATCCTCACCAATCGCGAGGTGATTGCCGTAGACCAGGACCCGTTTGGCGTTCAAGGTCATCGCGTTTGGATCGAGTTACCTTCCTATCATTTATCGAGGGGTGGTCAAATTTTGTTTTGCCCACAACAGGCATTGTTGACACTGAGTCCGAGCGGGAAATTTATCCA
>JBKQKT010000219.1:0-6092 GCA_052147365.1 Candidatus Korobacteraceae bacterium
GGGGTTCGGCGTCGTGATCTTCACTTTCCTCGGCGTCACGTATCTGCTTCCCGGCTTACACGCGTACGCATGAGGAGCTGGGCTGGGCGACCCGGTTCTGAGGATGGATTAGGCCCCAAGAGTCAGCGCCGGTTCACCAGCCCTGGTTGAATTGAAAAGGTGAGATAAGAGCAACGAGATGTCCGTCGCAACGCCAATCCGAATTCCCGACAACGCACTTCTCGGCCCGGAGGCTGATTTGGGACTTGAACCAGTTCCAGTCACGCAAAAGCGTCACATCAATTGGGTCCTGAAGGCGGTACTGCCTATTGCGGCGGTGCTGCTGAACGGGCTGCTGCTGTTTGTGCTGGTCTCTTTGTCACTGGCCGCAGGAGAGAGGCATGTCGTCATCGCCGTTGCTACCGCTGGCGCCCTTCTCATTTGTGTTGCTGTCATCATGGTCCTAGCGGTCTCCGTCCGGCGCCCGATGCTCGAATTGCAGGAGAAAATTGCACGCGTGCGTCTGGGAGACATGGACGTTTCCGTCAGCTTCTCGAACCGCTCCGATGAAATCGGAGACCTGGGCCGTGACTTCAATGACATGGTCGCGCAACTCAAGGCCAGCCGCGAGGAAATTCAACGCCTGCACCAGACCCAGATGTCGCGTGCCGAGCACTTCGCAACCCTGGGCGAGTTGGCTACCGGACTGGCACATGAAATCCGCAACCCGTTAGCCGGAATTGCCGGAGTGATTGAGATTGTGAGCCGGGACCTGCCGCCTAACAGCGCAGCGCGCTCGGTCATCAAGGATGCCAAAGAGGAAGCGCTGCAGATCAATCGCATCCTGACGGAGCTGCTGGACACTGCGCGTCCCAAACCGCCGCAATTCCGCGTGAGCGACGTGTGCGTAACCGTGGAACACGCCGTGATGTTTGCCCGCCAGCAGGCCATCACCAAGCGCATCATGATCGAACTTGAGGTCAGCGGTGATATTCCGCCGGTTGACCACGATCCTAACCAGATCAATCAGGTGCTGCTCAATCTGCTGCTGAACGCCATCCAGTCCATGGACAAGCCGGGCACGATCCACGTTTCACTTGAGCACTACGACGATGCCGTGTTGATTGTAGTGGCTGATGAAGGCAAGGGCATCGCGCCGGAAAATCTCCCCAACATTTTCCGCCCGTTCTTCACCACAAAGGGGCACGGAACGGGACTAGGATTGTCGCTGGCGCGCCGCACCGTGGAAGCGCACGGCGGGCAAATCGACGTCACCAGCGAGATGGGCAAAGGCTCGCGATTCCAAATCCGGCTGCCCATCGTACGCGAGAAGGTAATCCAAGATTAGGAAGCACGTCCTTAGCAGAACCGGGAACGGCGTCCAGCACGGGTTGGCCGGCCCTTCCCTACGAACAGCCCTCTGTGCGGTAGTTCTCATTCAACCGGACTCAGAACAGGTAACATAATTCCTAGGACCGAGCTGCGGCAGCAGCCCGAAAACTGGCGGGCACAATAGCATCTTACGTTTAAGAATCTTGCGAGGTGAGACGACGATGGCTGAACCAACCTACGAAGAGTTGAAAGCGAAACTGGCGGAGCTTGAAAAACAGACACAAGGGCGAAAGCGTGGCGCCATTGAATTCAGAGTCAGCGAAAAGGGCGGCGTGAGCGTGTATGGCTTGGGGCGCTTTCCAGTCACCCTTTATTACGAACAATGGATCAGGCTACTTGAGCAGGTTGACCAGCTCCGCGAGTTCCTCGAGGCCAACAAGAGCGCCCTGAAGCTCAAGAATCCCGAGGCATAGTCGCCAACGGCCATGTGATGGCTCAGCCGCCGCTTCCGTCAGCGTGTCATTGCGGATTCTTTGCTACAACCGCGGCGGAACCCTGCATCTTCGTGATGTCGCTGCGAACATGGTCGGCACGAGGTCCGGTTGGTTCCTCCTTAAGAAACACTTGGAATTCGGCGAGTGCGTCTTGTGACCGGTGCTCCTGTTCGTACGCTTTGGCCGCAATGTAATGGGCGGTGGCGGGATGGTCGTTGGGCAATGCGTGCACCTTCTTGGCAGTAGCAATCGCCGCGTCGTAATGTCCCTCCATGTACTGCACGTCTGCCATCAGCATCAGGTACTGGCCGTTGTTCGGCTCCACGCTGAGTCCTTTACCCAGCAAAGTTTCAGCCTGAGGATAGGCCCTTTGCCGCAGGTATACCTTCACCAGATTCTGACAGGCGGCAACGAAGTGATCGTCCAGGCTCACCGCCTTCTCCAACGCTTGCTGCTCACGGACCACATCGTTCATGTGGGCATACACTACCCCAAGATTGTTGTACGCACTGGCGTATTGCGGATAGATGGCAATAGCTTTATTGAGCGACTCGATCGCCTTGCTCCACTCTTGCCGGGAAATCGCTTCGTTGGCTTTATCGAGCTCCTTGCGCGCCTTGTCGGGAACCTTCAGCTCGGATGCCGACACCGTACCGGACGTCGAACTCTCAGATTTTGCCTCGGAGCCCTGGATCTGATGCACCGTCACGTACTGCGACTGGGTGACTTTGCGGGAATCCACCTCGAATTCATCACTTTCCATGGCTTCGATCCCATCGCCGCTTACAGAAACGTGATACATACCTACCGGAACGTTGCGGAAATCCGCCTTACCCTGGTCGTTGGTGAAAGTCGTTTGCTCAGGAGTGTTACTGGAACCCTGCATCAAGCGAACCACCAGGTTGGCGCCTGCCTTGCGATCGTTGGCATAAACAACGTGAACGTGCACACTGCCGAACGTTGAGAAGCCCCCTCCCGCTGTACCCATCTGGGCGTGCACGCGCGGAGTGACAAGGCTGAGAAGAACTACAATGAGCCAACGTTGATACTGCATAGTCGCCTCCCAGAGATGGCCATGGAGAATGGCGATCTCATCAGCATCGAGGCTGCCGTGGGCTTCGGCAAAGAACCCGGAAAGTGTGGCGGAGTGCAAGCTGGAGCCGGACGCAGTTGCCAGCCCCACATTCCACTAAGTGCCCGCGATTTTACACCCTTTGATGCGTTCGAGCGCCACTAATTTTGTAAATAATTTGTGCCTCCCCGGGCCTCCGGCACCCACTTCACCCGAACCGGCTGTTCACGAGCTGGTAACCAACGACTGCTAGAATGGACTGGTGAAGGGCTCTATCCGCCTCGTCGCCATCGATATTGATGGCACGCTACTGGACTCGAAGGTCGAGATCCCCTCTGCTAACCTGAACGCATTGCGCCACGCACACGAAACCGGCGTGGAAATTGCGCTGGTTACTGGTCGCAGGCACAAATTCGCCCTGCCGGTGGCGGAATCGCTGGGTTTCGACCTGTGTCTCATCAGTTCCAACGGCGCGCTCACGCGCTCGACTCGCGGCGAACTGTTTCACCGGGACCTTTTGCCCAGAAGAACCGCGATCAAGCTCTGCCAGCATATGCGGCAGTTCCGCAACCATACGGTACTGACTTTCGACCGCGAGGGCATGGGCGCTATTGTCTGCGAGAACCATGAGCAACTCTACGGCGTCATCCAACGCTGGATGGAAAAGAACGCGCCGTACATCGAGTACATGAACCCCATCGAGAAGGCGCTGACGGAGGATCCCATCCAGGCCATGTTCTGCGGGCCAATTGAGCTGATGCGGCGCGCCCAGCAACACCTTCTCGCCTGCGACTTAGCGGGCGAGTTTGCGTTGCTGCGCACGCAATACGACGCGCGCAACTTGTGTATCCTTGATATTCTGAACGCTGGTTGTTCGAAGGGTCACGCGCTGGAGCGATGGGCCAACTACCGTGGCATCGACCGCTCCGAGGTCATGGCTATTGGCGACAACTATAACGACGTTGAGATGTTGACCTTCGCCGGACATCCAGTAATCATGGGGAATGCGTCCGACGACCTGAAGCAGAGCGGCTGGACTGTAACGCTGCACAACGATGAGAGCGGCGTGGCCGCGGCCATTGAACAGGCCCTCGACGCCAACAAAGCGAGCGTGAATGCGTAGATTCTTACAGCTCGGCCTCGCAGGACTGGTGATTGCGTTGCCGTTGCATGCGGCAGAAATGGCGAACTTGCGCAATGGCTTCAGCATCCGTCACCAGCGGCACGAAACCCTCGCCGCCACTACGCGCCTGTACATGGACGCGGCCCCGGACAGCGGCTACATTGACGTTCCTACTGCCGAGATCGAAAGCTTCGAGCCGGCACCACCTGATCCGCAGGAGACGGCGACCCAGACTCCGCATAGTCAAGACTTGCATGCTATCGTCAGTGGCGCCAGCGTGCGCAATCAGGTTGACGCCGATTTCATTGCCAGCGTTATTCGTGCCGAAAGCGCCAACAATCCACGCGCAGTCTCGCCCAAGGGCGCGCAAGGATTGATGCAGCTTATGCCGCAAACCGCCAGCATGCTCGGCGTGAAGAACAGTTTCGATCCAGTGGAGAACGTGGATGGCGGTGTGCGGTACCTGCGCGATTTGCTGCTGCTCTACAACAACGACATGGTCAAGGCCCTGGCCGCCTACAACGCCGGGCCGCAGCGGGTTCAGCAGTACAAGGGCGTGCCACCTTACCGCGAAACACATGCCTATGTCGCGCGCGTCGTCAAGGATTATAACCGCACGAAGCTAGCCAAGCGGAAGGGCCAGCGACAAGCCGCAGGTCAGGAATCCACGAGCAAGGCGGTAATTGCTCAAGGAGCGTCCAATTCACTCGCGGACAGCGAATAGCGCCGTTTGACCCTGCCCTGCCTCTCGTTTACCTTGACCTGTAGGCGTTATTGCGTGGGCGAATCGTAGGCCGCAGACTTTCCTTCATGAACAAAAAGCGGATTCTGGTCTTTGGCATTGTCTTCATGCTGCTGTGCCTGCTCATTTACCTACAGGTTCGCACTTGGAAGAACTTCAACTGGGGGGTATTTTGGAGCCGCACCGACCAAGTCAATCCGCTCGGACTCGTCGCCGGGCTCGCCCTCACCTATCTCGCCTATGTTCTGCGCGCGGTACGCTGGCGCATCTTCCTAAAGCCGGTT
The DNA here is from genome assembly GCA_052147365.1 of Candidatus Korobacteraceae bacterium. Classification (GTDB taxonomy): domain Bacteria; phylum Acidobacteriota; class Terriglobia; order Terriglobales; family Acidobacteriaceae; genus Bog-257. The sequence continues at coordinate 5,027 of JBKQKT010000219.1, forward strand.
TGCAAGACGACAACGGCACGCCTGCTGGGACCACAGTTCATCGGCTTCTCCGCGCTAGCGTTGCTCGGTCGTGCTGGGGAGATGATTCGTCCCTACATCATCGCCAAGAAGGAACGGCTGACTTTTACTTCGCAGATGGCGGTCTGGGGCGTGGAGCGCATCTTCGATATGGGCTCTTTCGCCGTGCTGCTGGCACTGAGTTTCCTCTCGCCTGACCTGCACGCACTGCCCTTCTACCACGCTTTGCGCGAAGCGGCATTCGCGTTGATGGCGCTGGTGGCCGTTCTGGTTGTTGGCCTTGTGGTCGTGCGACGCTCGGGCGAGCGCGTCGCGGATTTCCTCTACGACCTGCTTGCGGGTTTTGCTCCCAAAGTCGCGCAGCACGTGCGCGAGAAGGTCCGTTCCTTCAGCGAAGGCCTGAAAACGATCCATGATCTCAGCTCAGCCCTACAGTTGATCGCAGTCTCCATCTTCATGTGGATCTTGATCGCGTTCGCCTACTACGCCATCACCCACGCCTATCCCGGCCAGCTCCGCGCTTTGACTATGGCGCAGCAGGTGGTGCTGATGGGCTCCAGCATGGTGGGCTCCATGCTGCAGTTGCCAGCGGTCGGCGGTGGCTCACAGTTGGCCGCGATTAGCATGCTGCACTCCGGCTTCGGCATTGAGCAGGAACTTGCCGTAAGCTGCGGCATGCTGATTTGGGCTATTACTTTCATGGGGGTAATTCCTACCGGCTTGGCGCTTGCCCGGCGCGAGCAGCTGTCCATCCGCGCCGTCGCCGAGGCGGAGGAGAAGGCCGCGGCGTTGGTCGAATAGCTGGGTTCAAACTTCCTAATTGTGAGCTTATAATGCTGCGGTGTTGGAAGGTTCTTTCACCGCCTAGACTTTCGTGAGGAGCCCCCGGATTCCATGAAATCCCCACGCTGGATTCTGATCGCCGCACTCCTAAGTAGTTCCTTCTTGCGCGCCAATCTGGCTTATTCGACCACTGCCGGAGCAGCCACAAGCACCAACGTCACTATTAGCGGCAGCACGAAGTGGATTGACACCAAGATGGATGTCA
>JBKQKT010000220.1:0-7114 GCA_052147365.1 Candidatus Korobacteraceae bacterium
GGATAAGACCCCATCGACCTTTGGGGCTATTCAGAGAATACTGGAGGAACCCGGAAGCCACTGAAGCGACTAACCGCGGCGACTGGTACCTGACCGGCGATCGCGCGTATCGGGACCAGGACGGGTATCTCTGGTTTGTTGGACGAGCTGATGATGTCATCATCAGTTTCGGTTATCGGATCGGTCCATTTGAAGTGGAAAGCGCTCTGATAGAGCATCCTTCGGTGCTTGAATCAGCCGTAGTCGCGAAACCTGACCCAGTTCGAGGGGAGATTGTGAAGGCTTTTGTGGTGCTAAGAGAGGGCTTCGAGCCCTCCGACAAACTGGTGACGGAGATTCAGAACTTTGTAAAACCGATCACTGCGCCGTACAAGTATCCCCTTGAGATAGAGTTCCGGAAAGAATTGCCAAAAACTGTAAGTGGCAAGATTCGGCGGATTGATTTGCGGCAGAAGCAAAAATAGCATGCGGCATTGGCGCTTGTTCAAACGATGGGCTCCAATCGTCAGACAAATAGCAGGACAGGAAACAAGCAGAGATAAACTCGATGCGCTGAAGAGCGAAAATCGGACTAAAATCGACAGAATTGACCGATATTAAGACACCGGGTGAATTGTTAACTTCTTGATAAAACACGGATCAGGAATTTCATTGTCCGTTTTTAGGGCACATTTTGCTCGTCTCGCTTCTGTTTTAGACGTTTTGCAGGCCGCAGCAAATTCTATTACTATCTCTAACTATTTAATTAGCCTATACTTTTAAAGAAGATCGTCCTGTCTGACACAGTTGGCACGAAATGTGCTTGTATGGCAGCAGGGGTTAAACTATGTCCGTAGCAGCCGAAAGTGCGGTCTCAATGTGTCAGGGCCGGTGAACTTCGGGTCATCCAAGAGCCACCTCTGTCACACAACGTAGCGCTTCTCAGCGTGACCAACTTTGAGAGGAGGAACCATCATGGCTGGTGCTAGCTGCACTATCCGAGGAACGTTCTTGGACTTCATCGACGACCCGTGGAAGCACGTCGGACACGAGCAGGACGCTGCCCGCTTCATCCGCGACGGGTTGCTCGTCGTCAAGGATGGAATTATCGAGGATTTCGGCACATTTGCCGATGTCTCGCTGCGCCACCCAGATCTTCCTGTTACCCATCTAAAAAACCGACTGATCCTGCCGGGATTCATTGACGGACACATTCACTTTCCGCAGGTTCGAGTCCTCGGGGCGTACGGCGCCCAGTTGCTTGATTGGCTGCAAACCTGGATCTTTCCGGAAGAGCTGAAGTATAGCGACCGCGAGTACTCGCGCACCGCTGCCCGGCACTTCTTTGACGCCCTGCTGGCCGGGGGCACGACGACATGCCTAGCGTTTACCACCAGCAGCCCAGTCTCGACGGAGGAGTTCTTCGACGAGGCGGCTCGGCGTGACATGCGTGTGATCGCGGGCCTCACCGGCATCGACCGTTTCGCGCCTGCCGACGTCCTTATCACGCCGGATGAATTCTACCGCGAGTCCAAGCGGCTCATCGAGCGCTACCACCGCAAGGGCCGCAATCTCTACGCTATCACGCCGCGCTTTGCTGTGGGCTGCACAGGGGAAATGATGGACCGCTGCCGGCAGTTGAAGCAGGAGCACAACGACTGCTGGGTCAACACGCACATCTCCGAGAACCCGTCCGAGATTCGCACAGCGCACTATTACTTCCCCGGTTGCGACGACTACACGCAGGTCCACCAAGAACACGGGCTGCTGGGACCGAAGTTCACCGCCGGCCACGGGGTCTGGCTCTCCAATGACGAGTTGCGCCGCTTTTCGAAAGCAGGCGCAGCGATTGCGTTCTGCCCGCTGTCGAACCTGTTCCTGGGCAGCGGCCTCTTCCGCCTTGGCCGCGCTACAGACCCCGAGCATCCCGTCCGCATCACTGTGGGCTGCGACATGGGCGGCGGCAACGCGTTCACCCTCGTTCGCGTGCTCGAGGAGGCCTATAAGGTAGGCATGTGCAACAACACCATGCTAGACGGTTCCGTCAATCCGCGTGAGCAAGACCTGGCCGAGGCTGAGCGCAACAAACTATCGCCCTACCGGGCGTTTTACCTGGCCACCCTCGGTGGCGCCCACGCCCTGTACCTCGACGACATGCTGGGTAACTTCGACAAGGGCAAAGAGGCCGACTTCGTCGCCATCGACTGGAACGCGGGCCAGCTTGCCATGCGCTGGCACCAGTCACTCATCATGGAGGGCGTCAGCCCGGAGACCATCGAGCAGGCTGCCCAGCTAATGTTCGGCGTCATGACGATTGGCGACGACCGCAACATCGACGAGACGTGGGTAGCCGGCAAGCGCGCTTACAAGAAAGCTGCTGAGGCCGCGCAAGCGTAAGTCCGCGGCCAAGTTGAGTCCCCTGGCATCTTTGCCGGGTGACCCGTGTTCAGATAACTTAATATGAGGAGTTTAAGCTTGGAAGTGCATATCTCACGAGCTTCCGCAGTTGTGGTGCAGCAGGTCCCCGCTGCCCTCGCTGACTGGTTCATGGAGTGGCAACGCGGCGTCACTGGGGCCGCCGAGGGCTTTGCCGGCTATAGGGGCACCGAGGTCTATCCTCCGGGCGACACCCAGCAGAACGAGTGGGTGGTGGTGATCCACTTCGACGATGAGAAGTCGCTTCAGGGGTGGCTGGACTCGTCGGTTCGGACGCAGTGGGTGGAGAAACTGCAGGCGCAGGTCGGCGACTTCGAGCTGAAAGAGCTTCCAGGCGGCTTCGGCTCCTGGTTCGCTGGCCTTGCTCATGGTCCGGAGCAGACGCCTCCGCCATCCTGGAAGATGGCCCTGACGGTGCTTCTCGGCCTCTACCCCACTGTTATGGCGCTCACGCTCTTTCCGGGGCCGTACATGCAGCCCTTGGGACTGGCATTGGCCATGCTGATCGGTAACGCCCTGAGCGTGACCATTCTCCAGTGGGCCGTGATGCCGGTGCTCAACTTCCTGCTCACCCCTTGGCTCAAGGCAAATGCAAAAAATCAGAGGGTTTTGTCGGCGGGTGGACTTTTTCTGATCCTTGTCCTCTTGACAGGGTTGGCCCTCCTGTTCCGTCAGGTGACGGGATAGACGAATTCAGAGTGACTCATCGAACATGATTTGCAGTTGATCAACGCCGGCTATTCCCAATTAGCGCCGGAGCGACAGTTGTAAGAGAACGGCGGTCTAATATGGATCTCAACACAGTTTCTGAAGTAGCTCGTCCCTCGACCAGGGATGATATCCCCGGCTGGTGCGACTCGGATGCGTGGTTGGCCGGCGGAACGTGGCTTTTCTCTGAACCGCAGCCTGGCGTACACCGGCTCATTGATCTCGAAGGGCTTCGTTGGCAATCGCTGCAAGTTCACGAGCCAGGTCTCACAATTGCAGCGACGTGCAAGATCAGCCAGCTTTATTCCCTCGCTGCGCCGCCGGAGTGGAGGGCTGCGCCCCTGATCCGCCAGTGCTGCCAGTCGCTGCTGGCATCGTTCAAGATCTGGAACACCGCTACCGTGGGCGGCAACATCTGCTTGTCCCTGCCGGCCGGCGCGATGATTTCCCTGACTGCCGCTCTCGAAGGCGTTTGTAATGTCTGGCAGAGCGACGGCGGTGAGCGGGCCGTAGGTGTTTTGGATTTTGTCACCGGAGTTCATCAGAACATTCTCGGGCCTGGTGATCTGCTTCGCAGCATCGACTTGCCGGCATCCGCTCTTCAAAAGCGAACGAGCTTTCGTCGAATGTCACTGACGCACATGGGCAGGTCCTCGGTGCTATTGATCGCCACCTTGTGCCCGCGAGAGGGGATTATGGCGCTCACCGTCACCGCCGCTACGGTGCGACCGGTTCGGATTGAGTTTCCTCGGGTCCCCGCTACCGATGAACTACGAAGCAGGCTCCATGAAGCAATCCCAGACGCGTGGTACCTGGATGACGTTCACGGGACACCCGACTACCGCAAACACTTGACTTTTTACTTTGCCGAGGAAATCCGCCGAGAACTCTCGGCAGAGGAACGCACATGAACTATCACGTAAACGGCAGGACCTTCGCCATCGAGCCAGGCCCCGGGCAGTGCCTTCGCAGCTACCTGCGCGACCTGGGATGGTTCGGAGTCAAGAAGGGATGCGACGCAGGCGATTGCGGAGCTTGTACAGTCTGGCTAGATGGGGTTCCCGTCCACAGTTGTCTGGTTCCGGCCTTTCGCGCTGCGGGCCGACAAGTAACGACCATCGAGGGACTGGCCGGCAATGGGGAACTGCATCCTGTGCAGCAGGCGTTGATCGACGCACAGGGTTTCCAATGCGGTTTCTGTACATCTGGCTTGACCATGACAGCGGCCAGCTTCAACGAGGAAGACCGCCAGGACCTGCCTCGCGTGCTCAAGGGCAATCTATGTCGCTGCACTGGATACCGCTCGATCGAGGACGCAATCCGCGGGATCAAATCGATTGAGGAACCGGAACCGGGAGCGGCCGTCGGCAGCAGCGTCGCTGCGCCGGCATCCGAGGCAATCGTCACGGGAAAGGCGCGGTATACTCTCGACACGCATATCGACGGGTTGCTGCACTTGAAACTGCTCCGCTCGCCTCACGCACACGCGCGGATTCTGTCCATTCGCAAGGACCGCGCACTGGCGGCGCCCGGCGTCCACGCGGTCTTCACGTGGGAGGATGTCCCGCGGCTGCTGTTTTCCGCGGCCAATCACGACGATTATCACTCCAATCCCGACGACACGTATATTCTGGACAACGTGGTCCGTCACGTCGGTCAGCGCGTGGCCGCCGTGGTGGCGGACAGCGCTGGGGCTGCTGAGGAGGGATGCCGCCGCCTGGAGGTGGACTATCAGTTGTTGCCGGCCGTTTTCGATCCCGAAGAAGCGATGCGCGTCGGAGCGCCCATTCTCCACGACAAGGGCGCGGAGTCCCGCATCCAGCAGTCGGGCCGGAACATCTTGCTCGAACTTCACGGCGGCGTCGGGGATGTCGAGATAGGCCTAGCGCAGGCGGATGTCATCCACGAAGCGACCTATTCGACGCACCGCGCCCAACACGCTCATTTTGAGACGCACTGCACGATCTCGTGGATCGACCACGACCGTCGTCTGAACGTCCGCACCAGCACGCAGACCCCGTTCCTTACCAAGGCGAAGTTGTGCTATCTCTTCAGCCTTTATCCGGATAAAGTGCGCGTCTTCTGTGAGCGCGTCGGTGGCGCCTTTGGAGCGAAGCAGGAAATGGTGACAGAGGATATTTGCGCTTTTGCCACGATCAAGACCGGCAGGCCGGTGCAACTCGAGTATACCCGGGAGGAGCAATTCTTCGGCGCCACGACGCGACATCCGATGAAGATTCATGTGAAGGCCGGAGCCCAGCGGGACGGCACGCTGACCGCTCTTCAGTTGCGTATCGTTTCTAATACGGGAGCTTATGGCACGCATGGCGGTACCACACTCTTCCATTCCACGGGCGAATCGGTTGCGGTCTATCGTTGCCCGAACAAGAAGATCGACGCCTACGCGGTTTACACGAACACAGTCCCTGCTGGAGCCTTTCGCGGTTACGGGCTGTCGCAGACTATTTTCGCCGTAGAGTCGGCGATGGATGAACTAGCCAGGGGCTTGAACATGGACCCCTTTGAGTTCCGCCATCGCAATGTCATACGCCCCGGAGACCCGATGACGTCCCTTGGTTGGGGTGCGCACGACGTAGACTACGGGAGCTATGGACTGGACCAGTGCCTTGATTTGGTGCGCGACGCTCTCGCCCGAGGCAAGGGACTCGCCCGCCCCGAGGGAGACGAATGGCTTGTAGGGAAGGGTGTCGCTCTGGCAATGATTGATTGCGCACCGCCAACCGAGCATCGTTCCGAGGCGTGTCTCAGTCTGGAGGCGGACGGTAATTATCACCTGACCATTGGGTCGCCGGAAATTGGAAACGGTTCAACCACGGTCCGCCACCAGATCGTTGCTACGGTGCTCGGCACTTCCGCTGAGCGTGTGATCTCAATCCAGTCTGACACCGATCGCACCGGTTATGATACCGGGCCGTTCGGCAGCACTGGAACAACCGTGGCGGCAAAGGCGGTGCATGCGGCGGCAGAATCCCTCCGGGATCGAGTCCTGGATTTTGCTGCCGGACATAGCGGTACCGATCGCGACAAATGTCGGCTGGAACCCGACGCTGTGGTTTGCGACGGCGCCCGGATCAGGCTGGCTGATCTTTACAACGCTGCACGGCAGGGGGGGCAGCTTCTGCGGGTTGTGCGCAAGGCCCATGGAACGCCGCGCACGGTGGCTTTCAACGTGCACGGTTTCTGGATCGCTGTCCATAGCGTTACTGGGGAAATCAAGATCCTCCAGAGCGTTCAGGCGGTCGATGCTGGGGTCGTGATCAATCCGCAGCAGCTCAGGGGACAAGTCGAAGGTTCCATTGCTCAGGGACTGGGATGGGCGCTTTACGAAAAAATGGTGTTCGACCAGGATGGACGAGTTGTCAATCCAACATTCCGCAACTACCGTATCCCGGCTTATGCCGACATCCCACGAAGTGAGGTCTATTTTGCCCGGACAACGGATGTCTTTGGCCCTTTGGGCGCCAAGAGCATGAGCGAAGCGCCGATCAACCCGGTGGCCCCAGCGCTGGCTAACGCTCTGGCCGATGCCACCGGCATCCGCTTTCATGATCTTCCATTGGCCCCCGATCGCATCTATCGTGTTATCTTCGGGAAACACCCACCGGCCGACCACGCAGCGCCCGATCAAGAGGGGACGCCGACTGCCACCTGATCGGCGAACCGAAGAGCACAACGAGACGATGAAACACCGGGTGGTCGTACCGTTCCCATTTGTCCTGCCACCGAGGCAGAGCGGACCACGCTCGACTGAAAGCAGTGGGCCAAGCTGGATGTGGAGGCCGCCAGGTAGACTTCTTCATATTTGACACTTTTCCATACCCTTTCAATAATGACGTTGTCAACCCATCTGCCTTTCCCATCCATGCTGATCTTGATTCCGTTAGAAATAAGACAAATTCTTCGGACGTGAACTGACTGCCTTGGTCTGAGTTGAAAATCTCAGGGGTCCCATATCGGTCTATCGCTTCAT
>JBKQKT010000221.1:0-4387 GCA_052147365.1 Candidatus Korobacteraceae bacterium
CCGCAGGTCGGCTCGGACGTGAGCCGGTTCGTAGCCAAGGCCACGTGCATGGCGTCTCGCCTCACAGCGGGTGGCGGCCGCCGGAGGTGTTTGAAATCTGGTCTGGCGCTGCGTACGTCTACATGCAGGAATTCGCGGCCGATGACCCTGGCCGCTGCTTCGCGATACTCGCAGGGCCTGGCGACCTGGTCATCGTTCCGCCTGCGTGGCCCCATACAACAATCAGTGCCGAGCCTACCAAGCAGTTGACTTTCGGCGCCCTTTGCGATCGCGAATGCGGCTTCGAATACGATGAGGTTCGAAAGCGACGGGGTCTGGCGTGGTACCCCGTGCTGAACAATAATGGGGACATCCGCTGGGAGCCCAACCCGGCGTATCGACTTGGCGATTTACGCTGCCGCCGGCCACGGACCTACAGCAAATTTGGCATCAATCAGGGAGTTCCGCTCTATCAGCAGGTCGCGGACGATTTCGACTCCTTCCAGTGGGTATCGAAGCCGTTTCTCGCCGAACCGCTTTGGAGCGACTTCGAACCTTGAACAAAGACGAGTGATGGCAGAGGTGTTTGTCTCGATTGACTTGCCCCTTTTGCGCCGGAGATAACGCGTCATGAAACCCGAATTGACGGTGCGGCCGTGAGACAAGTCCAGGGAGGCTCGAATGGCAGCAGGGTGCGCCCTAGCGATCGACATCGGAGGGACCGCGACAAAGGTTGGCATTGTCACGCCGGACGGCATCGTGAAGTCGGTCGACTCTATACCTACCGCGAGCGACCCGAGCTCATTTTTTGAGCGGGTGTTTTATACCGCCGAGCGCCTGTGCACTACCGTGAACGTTGAAACCGTCGGCGTGGGAGTTGCTGTCGCAGGGTTCCTTGATGATAGCCGCAGCACCATGACTTTCAATCCCAACATCCCTTGGCTCGAGGGCATCCCTTTGAAGCAGGCCTTACTGGAACGGTTCCATCTGCCGGTGCTCCTCGAAGTCGATTCCAACGCCGCTGCGCTTGCAGAGTACCATTACGGCGCAGGGCGGGGCGCGCGCCGAATGTTGTGCCTGTGTGTGGGAACCGGACTGGGCGGCGCCATGGTGGTTGATGGCGCAGTAGTTCGGCTAGCGCACCAATCTATCGGAGATCCCGGCCACGTTCTGGTCCTGCCGGACGGACCGGAATGCAGCGCTGGCTGTCACGGCTGTGCAGAGGCTCTGGTTTCCGCGCCCGCGATCGTGGAACGAGCGTGCAGGATTCTGGCGAGCAAACCACGATCATTGCTTCCCGGACCGCCCTACCGGCCAAGTGCAAAGGAAATCATCGAGGCTGGGCGTCTGGGCGACGCGGTCGCGACGAAGATTCTGTGCGAGACCGGCCAATGGCTTGGGATGGCCATCGCCTCGCTGGCGGCGATTTTCTGCCCGGATCGGGTTGTGATTGCCGGCGGCGTAGCCGAGGCGGACGGCATGTTACTTGAACCGGCCGAGGCGCGATTTAGCTCGCAGACGGGTCAGCAGTATCACACCGGCGTCGAGCTTCGCAAGGCGCGCCTGGGCTGGCAAGCAGGCATGGTCGGTGCCGCGAGTGCCGTGTGGATGGCCGGATAAAAAGAGTCATACGGGACGGAGTTCTTGGCAGGCACAGGCGGCCACCCATTTCTTGATGTTGCCAATTTCTGCCGCACGCCGGACGGGATCGGGTTGGCACATTTCCGTCGCGATGGCCGCGCCCGAAAAGGGAAGGACGTGCTTGAACGCAAGGTGACGCAGGCTGTGCAGATAAACAGGGTCCGTGGGTTTCAGCCAGCAGGTAGTGACGTCGACCCCATCGATCTCAAGTTCCACAGCCTCGAGAAAAAAGTCCTCCCTGGTCATCTTGCCAGACTCCAAATGTCTTGCGTAGGAGTATGCGCAGCAGCCGGTGAGAAGCCGGGGGCGCGGGCGGCCAGTCCGGCCGCTTGGAGGAAGCTTCGGCGCGGCAGGACGTTTTTCATATCGGCTCCTTCAGAAATAGACGGGAGTATAAGGCAACAGTCGAACCGATGATCCTTGGATCGTTGCGTGAACCTCCCGATCAACCTCGGCGGCGACTACCTTCCCTTGAGAGAGCTGAAGCAAGAATCCACAAGTCGCCGAAAAAATAACGTCCGGTTTGCCATCTCCATCGAGATCGACAGTGCTCGCTTCGCCGCCCGCCACCGTCCGGCCAATATAGACGTTTCCCTCGACTCGGCCGAGCACGGAGCTGAACCCGGCGGTGGTCAGCCGGAAGCTTTGCCGCACATCCTCTCCGTAAGGCTCGCCCGCCTTGCGGGGATAAATGAAAGCGCGGTTGACATCATCTGGCGTCGTCGCGGTCACCGGGCGCAAATCCCCGTAGGTGCTGCGGAGCGGATGGCCTGAGAAATCAAGATGGGCACGATCGTTGAGAGCGATAAAATTCTCTTCGTCACCCGCGTTCTCATAGGCGGTGGTTGCGATCCCAGGGTGCCGGGTCACGACCAAGGGCCGACCGTCATTTTCAAGCAAGGGCCAAGTCACGCCCCATGGCAAGGCTTCGGCCGACGTCTTCCTTACTTCCGACATGATGCCGTCAGGAGTGATCACAAATGTGTTCTCGAAGACGGGACCACTGTGGGCGGAGTCGGGGTGGTAGACGATGGCGCACCGCACCAACGCTGGATGGGTGAATTGAACCGACCACTCGCCGACATATCCAGCGCCCAGGTCAGCCAGCCGTATCCATCTTCCCAACTGCAAGAATGTGGGCGCAAAGGTCACGCCGCCCTCAGCGTTCAGCGCGCCATCGGACGGCCCCAACCGGCTCTCCCAACCGGCGCGGGAAAACCTGACCACGCCGGTGGGAGTCCAATAATTGCCAGACGCCTCCTGCGTATCCCCGCGCAGATTGGCCTGCATCTGCATCCCGCCGGCATTGGCGAAGACGCTGGCAAACTCTTTGTCGGTGGCCAGGGCATAACCTCCAATCTCCGCCGGCGACGGGTGTTCCTCGATTTCCGAGGCGCGCGACTGATACGCCTCGGAGAGATGAAACATGAAGGAGCCGTTGTAGTTGCTGTATTGGCTCGCGTCCTGGTACCCGACGCGAAGGCGCGGGTCAAAGCGGTTCTTGGTGACGAAAAAGGAACCCGCCCACCCCGGATCGGTGCGTCGCCACCGGCCGGCGCTCTCAAAGGCAAGCATCGCCGCATGGCGGAACTGGCCCGCAAGCCACGGGTCTTGCTGCCGCGTGCGCTCGGCCATGACTTCGAACGCCAGTTGATATCCAATGTCGACCCAGACGTGGTCGTCAGTGCGTCCGTTGGTGGGCGCCTGTCCAGTAGGATCTTGCAGCAGGAGAGCGGTCCGCGTTCCTGTTTCGACCAAGCGGCGGATTTCCTGCGCGGAAGTACCGTTGTAGCCGAGTTGGATGAGTGCCAGCAGGTTCCCTCTTCCCACCGCCTCCACATTCAAGGAATCGGGATCGCTCGTCCTGTCATGGTACAAATCCCAGGGCTCCGCCGCGAAGCGCTGACGCTGCTGTGAATTCCATGCCTGCTCAATGGTCGCCGTCGCCTCGGCGGCGGGTTCCAGACCGGCTTGCGCCCGCATCCACTCGCCCTTCATAAGATAGGTTTGCCAGTTGTTCGTTCCACCGGCTATGACACGCGAGGACGGCGTCTGCATGCGCTGTCGCCAGACCAGCCACCGGTCCTTGGGAACATAGGTTTGGTACAAGTTCAGTGCCCCGGTAAGCGCCGCGATGAAGAATTCACCATCGCGATCGGGGATGGCATCCAGCCCCTGGCTGTAGAGTCGGGTTGCATGCTCCATCGCGCGGATTCCGTGAGGCAGTAGATCGGGAGCACGCCCGGCCGAGACCAAAGTCGCCACGGCGTAAGCAAAGTAGGGGGTTGCGTATTGGTGCTCACGATGGATGAAAGGATCGATAATTGCCCCGTCTTCGTCCTGATGCTGAATGGAGAATCGGCAGACACCTTCGATGACATCCAGGTAGCGCTCGCGAGGAATTGCGGCGGGCTTCCACGCCTTGGACGTCAGATGATAGCCCACCGATATCTGTTGGGATGAGCGCGGAGCAGAAAACCCAAGGGTCACCAAAGCCGCGCAGCCGAGTATGGGCAGCACGCGTATGATTTGGACCCACCATCCCTTCGGCATCAGAGCCTCCGTTTCGCTCTTAGCCCTAATACTGTTCACTTAACAAATTTTGCGGTATCCTCTCCTCATTAACTGTGAGAGGAGGATGCCCATGGCCCGGACGATCGCGGAACTTCCCATGGGGACGCGAATTACCGATTACATGAGTCTCGGCGTATTGGCCACGACGTTTCCGCTGTCTCAGGTGCAGGCGGTGCTGGCCGCCCAGAAGAAG
>JBKQKT010000222.1:0-7218 GCA_052147365.1 Candidatus Korobacteraceae bacterium
ACCCAACTCGGAAATCCTTGGAATCAATTTTCATCTTGTTCCTTTCGCTGTCACCGTGTCGGCCGCGTGGTTCTGCTTATTATGGATTTCACCTTTCTCGTGAGTCCCCCCCTCTGCTTTCTCCCAGCCCTGAACTGCTCGAACTTCCTCTCGCCCTAGCTCCTCGTAGAGCTTGTGGACTCGCTTGACGAGCTGTGGCGTCGGATCGGACGGTGTCTTGTCGTCGGCCTCCGGTTCAGGCTCGTCTTTGATTTCAGGCTTAGTTTCCGGCTTGGTGTCATGCTTCGGCTCCGCCTTAGCATCGGGTTTAGGCTGGTCGGCTTGGGCCTCAACTTTGGTTTCCGGCTTCGGTTCATCTTTGGCTTCGGGTTTAGGCTCTGCCTTGGCTACACCTTTCCGAACCTCCCGCTCCGCCTTCTCCCAGTCCTGAACTGACGAACCTTCTTTGCCGGCGCGCTCCTCGTAGAGTTCATAGGCTCGCTTGGCAATCTGCGGCGTCAGGTTGGGAGAGGTCTCGACTGCGGGTTTCGACCCGGCGTTGGCTTCGGGGTTCGGCTCAGCTTTCGGCTCACTTTTTGCATCAGGATTTGGCTCCGCCTTCATTTCAGGTTTCGCCTCGGTCTTGGCTTCAGGTGTCGGCCCGGTAATTTTCGATTCTGGCTTCGGCTCGGCTTTGGCTTTGGTTTCCGGGCTAGACTCGGCCTCGACGCGAGCAAGAACCTTATAAGCAAGCAGCTTCACACGGTCGTTCAAGAGGAACCAAGCAAGCGCATAGACCCAAACGAACGCTGCCCACCCCCAGCCGAGGGGTGTCATGAACAGACCATAAACCGCAATCAGAGTCGCCAGCATTTGCGTGCCGAGCACCGCTATCCATAGAATCCGCGCCGGGCGTATGGACCAGAACGGGCCACGCGTGCGGGTCAGAAAAATCGTCAGATGTCCGGCCACGGACAGTTTCAAGTACATCAGCGTTTGGACGTGCGCGTGGTCGAGGTGAAATACGCGCTCGCCAAGATAAAACAGCCCAAACGCGGCCACCACCCCGACGACGCCCAGCACGGTGGAAACCCCCAGCACCAGGCGCATGTTCCACTTCTCGGGCTTGTCGCTGTAATGAACGTTGTCGTACGCGATGGACAGAATGGCTCCGTCGTTGAGCACGGCGATCATCACGATCATCACTGCGGTCGCCGGATAGAAGTTAAATACCAGGATCGCCAGCGTCATGAAGAACAGCACCCGCAGCGTTTCGGCGATGCGGTAGATCGCGTAGCTATTCATCCGCTGAAAGATGCGGCGGCTCTCCTTGACTGCATCGATGATTACCGACAGGCCGGACGCCAGCAACACAATGGACGCCGCCGCGCGCGCCGCGTCGGTCGCGCCGGAAACGGCGATGCCGCAGTCTGCTTTCTTCAGCGCGGGAGCGTCGTTCACCCCGTCGCCGGTCATGCCGACGATGTGGCCGGCCTTCTGCAGAACATCCACTATCTCGAACTTATCGGCCGGGAATACTTGGGCGAAGCCGTCCGCTTTTTCGATCGACTCCGTCGCCGCCGCCTTTTCTTGCTTGTCGCGTAATACGCTGGCATCGAGGATGTTCGTTCCCATTCCGAGTTGACGGGCAGTTTCCTGGGCAATGGCCAACTGGTCGCCGGTGACCATTTTGACCTTCACGCCCATCTGCTCTGCGCTCGCGATGGTTGCTTTAGCCTGCTCGCGGGGCGGATCGAACATTGGCAACAAGCCAACAAACTGCCACTTGTTTTCCTGGTCCGCCCGAGCCACTCCCAGGGAACGGAAGCCGCGTCCCGCAAATTCGTTGACGGCTTTTTCGACGGCAGGCTTTACCTCAGCGGCGTTGGTCGACATCTCCAGAATCACCTGTGGCGCTCCCTTGGCCACAAAAAACTGCTTTCCGTCCGCAGCTTTAACAGTGGCTTCGGTGCGCTTGTGCACGGGGTCGAACGGCTGGAAACGCAGTATCTGATAGCCCTTCAACGCCTTGTCATCCTTCACGCCGCCGATCACGGCGAGGTCGATGGTGTCCTTGTCTTCCGCACGGGAAGCCAGTGCAGCCCAGAGAATGACCTCGTCGGGAGGGATATTGTTCACGCAGAACGGATCCCCCAACGTCAGCTTGTTTTGGGTCAGGGTGCCGGTCTTGTCCGAGCACAGCACATCCACGCCAGCCAGTTCCTCGATGGCCGACAGTTTGGTCACAATCGCTTGTTTTTTTGCCAGCAGACGCGCACCGACCGCCATGGTCACGGACAGCACTGTGGGCATCGCTACGGGGATCGCGGCCACCAGAAGTACCAGGGCAAACTCCAGCGTGCTGAGGATTGGATCGTGACGGAAGAGCGCCACGGTAACGATCACCGCCACCAGGGCCACTGCAAGAATGATCAGGTAGTTGCCGATCTTCAGCACGGCACGCTGGAAGTGGCTGACGGTATGAGCCTCCTGCACCAGTTGCGCCGTCTTGCCGAAGTAGGTCTTCTCACCGGTGGCGTACACCATGGCGTCGGCTTCGCCCCGCTTGATAATCGAACCCGAAAACACCGCCTCGCCGGGTTTCCGCGTGGCGGGCAAAGACTCGCCGGTCAATGCGGACTGATCTACTTGCACGGGATCGCCTGCCAACAGGCGCGCATCCGCCGGCACGATGTCGCCTAGTCGCAGACGGATGACGTCCCCGGGCACGAGTTCAGATACCTTCGGAGTGACCCACTTTCCATCACGCAGGACCCGGGCCCTGGTCGCCAGTTTGGCCCGCAACGCGGCAATTTCGTTGCCCGCCTGATGCTCCTCCCAAAATGCGACGACAGCATTGGAGAAAAGCAGAAAGAGAATGATGAAGAAATCCAGCCAATGCCGGACAATTCCCGACAAAATTACAGCCGCTTCAATCATCCATGGGATAGGGCCCCAGAAATAGGTGAGGAACTTCAGGAAGGGATTAGTTTTCTTCTCGGCGATCTCGTTAGGACCATACTTTGTCAACCGCTTCTGCGCCTCGGCTTGGCTCAGTCCCTTCGGCGACGATCCCAGTCGTTTCTCGACTTCCGGCAAGGGAAGGGTTTTCAGATCGTCCTTGGGATCGGACTTCGAGCCGTTCTTGGACTCAGGATTCGCCGTGGGCGTTGAGTCGGGATTCGACTCCGGTTTCGCCTCCAGCTTGGACTCAGGCTTATCTGCCACCGCTTTCACCATGATTGTTCTCCTGCTCTTGTTGTCTCCACCCCCTCTCGATCCAGAGGACGCTCGGAGAATCGACGGATAGGCGCTCTCGACGAAATCTCATTCGCGGTCTTGAATTCCCCTGAACTCGGGCGTGCTATATCTCACCGATTCATCCAGCGGTCCCCGACCGCTTCCGTACTATGCAGGCCATCCCATCCGCGCTCGACACTTCGCGGCGTCGGTGGCTCAGGGGCTTCTCTCAGTTGCTGCTCGAGTTCTCGCATCGGGGTAGCTCCGACCAACCGCTGCTGATGTAGGTCGTGCCGGGCCGAACAGGCGTCGCAGCCGCTATGGAACGCTTACGCACAGTATCTTCCGCCGGGAGATGCGGAACTGTGCACTTTTGCTCAACGAATGACCGAACGAGCACGCACTGGCCGCCCGGAAGGGGGTGCAAAGGTGGAAAGGGTTCTACGGGAACAGTACGCGATTATTTCTGTGGAGGCCCGACGTCCGTACCGGGCGGGTTGTCGACGCCAAGCGTGCCACGCGCCGCGATCTTGCCAGCGGCCGACGCCTTCCCTTTGAGAATCCACTCGAACGCCACTCCGATCAGCGCGCCCACCGACGGGCCGACGAGGTAGATCCAAGTCGTGTGAAAGTTGCCACGCACCACATCCGGCGCCAGCGAACGCACCGGATTCATAGAGGCTCCGCTCACCGGCGCTGCCCAAAGCCCTGCCAGAGCAATGTACCCGCCCACGGCGATGGCACCGTTCGTGCCGGTGTTCCGCGCACCAGACGCCGTGCCCAGGATTGTATTCACCAGCCCAGCCGTCAGAACCACTTCCATCGCCAGCGCCTTCCCGTCGCTCACACCACCGCCTGGCAGCGTCGCGCCGAGTGCGCCAACCGTCCCAAACATAGTCCGAAGAAATACAGCCGCACCGATGCCCCCGATCACTTGCGCCACCATGTAGCCGGGGACTCTCTTCCAAGGGAAGTCGCGGCGCAGGGCGAATGCCAGAGTGACCGCTGGATTCAGGTGCGCCCCGCTCACCGCACCCATAAAGTAGATGATCGCCATCACCATAATTCCCGGCGCTACCACCATCATGCCCAGAGTGACCCTGCCGCCGCTCATCGCCGCGACCACGCCGCCGCCGGCAGCGACCAGCACCAGCAGGAAAGTGCCCCAGGTCTCCGCGAAGAGGCGTCGCCATTCAAGGGAGGGATCGTAGAAATCGAACCCTAATTGCCGCTCGATCATCAGTTGCTGCTGCGCCTCGTCGGGCTGACCACTTTCAATCGATTCCATCTTCACCTTCCGTGCAATCTCGCGCATTCGTGAGCTGCAGCTCAATCGCTGAGTGAGTCCCGAAAGCCGATTCCTTTGCTGAGCTTCAGGGAACAATCCCTGCTCACCCGTGCCCGGTGTCCTGCCTGACCGCTTGAGGGACTCCGTTTGGCTGTTCGAGTGAAAACACAGTGGCTGGCGAGCGGATGTGGAGATCATCGGCGATCTTAGGAAAGTCATGCGCATCCTGTCGAGCCATATTAGCCACGCTGAATATCTGCCACTCGCACCAAAGCAGTTTTGTCGCAGGCCGGCGTAACAATTTCAGCTCTCCCTCATTAGCCAAGAAATCCGGTGTCTCCAACGCGTACAGCATACGGTGCTGTGTTGTCGATTCAGTTCGCTCAGAGTGCGTGATTTTCTCGCGTAAGAGTTTGGATGATCACAATCGGGTCAGACAATCTTGCAGGGGATCATGGCATCCTCATCAAATGTGTAGACTGCGCATAGACGGTGATAGCCATCGGCGATAACCAGCCCACCATTGCGCTGGTCCCTGAACAGCAAGAGAGGCGCTAGTCTTTCGTGCCGAATGACTCTTGATCGATCTTTTTCAACGTGAGAATTACTAACCCCGAGCAGCGATAGCATGGAAGCTCTAAAAATGTCTTTTGCAGCGAATTCCGTCACCTCGGCGCGTTCCAATTTCTTGGCAACATTCTTTGCCGCCTGTGGTCCCATAGTCAGACTCAGATAGACGGCAGCCGCAGGATAATCATGTTTCTGCGGTTCGCTTTGCCATTTAATGTTCGTTTTCTGGTTCATTGCCGTCCTTTCGAGCGAGATTGGGGCGATTCTTCACATTCGATTCGATTACCCGACATATCTAGGAAGTCCAGTGGACATTTCTGTTGCGCACTCAGCTGCGCAAATGACACTTGCTACGTGTCGCGACTCTGACTGCGCGGGTCAATGCGCGGAGGAGATTCGACG
This sequence comes from Candidatus Korobacteraceae bacterium, assembly GCA_052147365.1. Classification (GTDB taxonomy): domain Bacteria; phylum Acidobacteriota; class Terriglobia; order Terriglobales; family Acidobacteriaceae; genus Bog-257. Next base: position 5,480 of record JBKQKT010000222.1, read on the forward strand.
ATTGTGAGCGCACGGTCACTCTCGCGTCCGGAATCCTGGAACTACGCCTGCATGGATCCTTGTGCCAGTTCGTAGTCGAGGGCGCAGGACTCGTGCTTACAATCGCACTGGCTCTTGGTTTCTTTTTCCGCCGCTGCATCCTTGCAGTGGTCACTGCAGTGCTGCTTATGTTCCGGAACCGTACAATGGCATTTCGCGTTTGCACACTTCTTTTCGTTTGTCATTCAGGATCTGCTCTCTATCACAAAGCAAATGGACTATCGTTTTAGATTTGGTTGCCTTCCGCCCGTGACGCGAGCCGAACAAAGTAGCTGTGTCGCTTGATTTAAGGAACGAGGGGAGCGCCGGCCAAGCAGGCAGTACTGACGTCCCACTTCACTATTCGTGAAATGTGGACCAGAATCTGGTCAATTCTGAACAGTAGGCACATCGTCTCGTGCTGCGGGATCGATCGGTAAGGAGATGTTCCGGATTACGTTGTACGCGAATAGAGCTGGCATACAGCTCAACACACTCCAATCACCGTGGAATGCCAGCGTGGGTCAGCACCGGGATGACCTCCACAGTGACGTCCGATCGGCAGGACGTTTTCGCTGCGATGTCGGCGGCGATCTTCGCGGCCAGCTTCTCCGAGATCTCCCCGCCGAATTGGCGCCGAAGGATGACATCGACCAGCGCTTCGTGGTTTCCGAGCAGGGTTACGTGGACAGTGCTGCCGATCGAGATGAAGCCGGGCACCACACCGAGGGTTACGGCCACGGCGCTTCGGATGCTCTTCTCGAAATACAGGTACCTGCGGCGGACGCCCCAAAGAGCGAGGATCAGGCTACTCCCAACGAGGTCTAAGCACACGACGTTGAGCAGCAACAGGTAAAGAGCGTTACGACTATAGGTCGGCATCCCGAGCGCTAATCCGATGCCGATCACCGCGGCCGGCGGGACGAGGGAGATCGCGATCTCGACGCCGATGATCGCGTCGACGGCCTGCCCCCAGGTGGTGTCAACGATCTGAGGGTGTGTTACGAGCGCGAGCGAGGCGGCCGCGCCCGCCGAGAGCGCTATCAGCGCGCTCAACACGACGTCCCGCGTAGTGGGCATTGCCCTCAGCAAGATCTCGGGCGTGATGGTGATACCAGTAGTAGTGTGGTGCAGTACCGCGGTGATGATGCTGGCCACACTGACGCTGATCACGAGCATTCCAATGAGCTGCTTGACCAAGCCCCCCAAGAGGACATGACCCTGGCGGAAGAGCGCGCCGATGCAGACCGCCCGCGAGGGCGCGATAAACGGGGCGACGCACATCGACCCGATGACGGCTGCCGGACTGTTGAGCAGGAGTCCGGCCGTGGCCATTACCGCCGCCGCCACCGTCATGGAAACGTAGCCCCAGCTCATGGCAGCGCCGGCAATGGCGCGTTGCTCCAGCGTAGTGTGGTAGTCGCGAACACCCCAGACCCGACCTTCGGTAAAACTAGAACGGCGTCCCGTAGAATCCCCGTGGGGGTAGTCGGAGTCGTCATGGTGAGCCCTCTTCCCTGAGATGTTACTTTGATTCGGGTAAAATTTGTTCTCCCCTGGCGCTTATCCACCGTCAGACTGGTTCAGGCGCTCGCGCCTTCTCCGCTAGTGGTTTCCTTCATGAGTTCCGTCCCGCTCCATTTCCAATTCCTGATCTCCGGTAAATCCTGGCCGTGTTTGTCGATGTAATGTTTATGCTCGATGAGCTTGTCCTGCATCTG
>JBKQKT010000223.1:0-19295 GCA_052147365.1 Candidatus Korobacteraceae bacterium
CCGGTTGATTTTTAAGGGATCGAAACCAGTCACTGGAGGAGCTCAAAAACAGATGTTTGTGGACAGGACATCAGATTCGGTGACCTGAACTGCCGCACCCCGCCAGGCTGAAAATCAGCAGTACGCCTTCTCAATCCAACTACAATGGAGCAAGAATCTCGGGCTCCACATCTTGGGTCGCAGTCCGGGGCGGCGACGTGGCTAACACACAATTCCGGCTCTTAGGCAACAAGTCGGCCAGAGCCGCCGAAGTTGCTTCCCGGCAGTGACTTCGATTTTTTGGAAGTCGCCGGGCTCGCTAGTACTTCGCCGCGCAATATCCGCTGACACGTCCCGCGTGGCAGGTCCTTGAGCTGTCCACTAATTCGCTCTCAGGCGGGAAGCACCCGACGATGTACGTCGGTTTTATCGCTAGCTGTCCTGCAGGACATTGGGTGAGATCCTGAACTACCCCACACTGTTGGGGGGCGCCATGGTAAACAGATCCGAAGCAATACCCGGTGAGTGTGTCGTTGTTGGTTGTGCCGGTGCCACTGAGAGGAACGGTTTGCGGACTGCCAGGACCGCTGTCGGTCACTGAAAGTGACCCGGTCACACTGCCTGCGGCGCTGGGCGTGAAAGTTACGTTGATGGTGCAGCTTGCCCCGGCTGCGAGAGTGGGACTGCAATTGTTCGTTTCGGCAAAAACCGTGCTTGTGGCGATGTTGGTGATGCTGAGATCTGCGGAGCCGTAGTTATACAGCGTGATGGTCTGCGCCTTGCTGGTTGTGCCGATGACCTCGTTGCCCAGGTTCAAGGTGGTGGGTGAGAAGGTCGCGTTGGGCCCGGAGTCACCGCCCATGCCGCTTAAAGAAAGCATTTGTGGACTGCCGACGCCACCGTCGGTGACGGTGAGCGATGCGCTACGCTGACCCAGTTGGCTGGGCGTGAAAGTTACGCTCAGGTTGCAGTGCTCTCCCGCGGCGAGGCTCGCACCACAGGTATTGCTGAAGGTGAAATCGGCGGCGTTGGTTCCGCCGATCGTCACGCCGCTGATGGCCAGGTCCGAGCTGCCGGTATTAGTGAGTGTCTCGACTTGCGGGGCAGTTCCAGTCCCTATCACCGACACGCCAAAGTTCAGGCCTGCGGGTGCGAGACTCATGGTGGGAGGCGGCGGAGACGAGGCTCCGCCGCCGCAACCGCTCAGCAAATACAACCCTCCGAGTAAGAGAGCGAAATACTTTTTCATAGTGCCTCCCTTTGGGCAACGCGACTGTTCACCGCCCCGCCGCGTTCCGTGCTCCGATTTGCCCGGGACTGAAGGTCAGGCCGTGTCTGCCAAAAGGACGAAGAGTGCGCGGAGTCGTTGTCGTCGGTTGACGCATAGCTGGTGCCCCGTCCTCGTGAGTTGCTGCGGACCCGTCCACCAAGCTGTAGTCGCAGCCTTCGACGCCCGGATGCTGCTCGTCGCACGGAACCAACAGAAAAGCATGGTCGTTGCCGCTGCTGTCGACTCCTTCGCCAGCAATCTCGCCACGATCGTTGATAGTGAAGATGGTTTGCAGATACAAAGGCGAACCGGGCGAGATAAGAGCGTTAAGGTCGAACATTGATCCGTCCTCCCACAAGAAAGCACGGCTCTCGTCGCCATTGCAGTCGGGCAGCGAGCCTCCCACCACTTGCCCGTCTGCGTTAATCCCCGTCGCATTGCTGCATGGATCATTGCTTACCACCCCGAGATCAGTCATGTTCCCAACATGCGTCCAGAGAGTAGCGTGAAAGGTGACGTCCCCAGGAAGGGTGGCATAGCCAACAGCCTGACCCTTCTCATTGAGCGCAAAGGCCCCCGTGAAATTTCCCCCCAACGAGCCACCCAAGTCCTTAAGCGATCCATGTTCCCAAAGGAAGGCATGCTGCGACTGGTCCCCTGTGAGGTTGGAGGCTCCGATGACTTGACCTCGGTTGCTGAGGTCGAAAGCAACCGTACACGTACCGCCAAGGTTGCCCAGGTCCTTCATCCCATTTTTTTTGTCCCAAACGAATGAGCCAGTGGTTAAGCCGAAACCGACCAGGCAACCCGCGCTCGGAGACGAATCGATGTATGAATAACCAACGACTTGTCCCGGCTCATTGATAAGGATGGCTTCGGCGTCGGTGCCGCCGGGCAGGGTGCCGAGATCCTGCATGCCAGCCTGCCGATCCCACAAAAACGCGCGCGTTTGATATTGATAAGGTGGCGTGATCCCACCATCTCCCCCCCAAAGCCAGAATGTGCCTGCCTGCATGGAGTTCGTGTCCGGAATCGTGTTCAAGGCCGCACCCACTACTTGGCCAGAGGTGTTTACGGCGCTGGCTTCGCTCTCGTATCCACCTTCCGGCAATGTTCCCAGGTCTGTGATCTCGCCCTGTTGCCATAGGACAGCACGAATTTCCGGCAGGCCTGCGTACAACGGATCGATTTGACCATTTTCAGAGACTCCAGCAATGAGTCCGTTTGCACTTATCCAAGTGGGAACGCTGCTTCCGCCACCGGGAAGGGCGCCCAAATCTGTCAAAACACCACGACTACCCGCGCGGAAAGCGTGCGCAACAGTGCAGTCCCAAAAACAAAAAGGTTGGAAGGGGTCGGACGCTGAGGTGTCCGCGAAGCCTGCCACGGTCCCCCCACTGTTTAAGACCGCGGTGTGCTGACCGAACGTGTTGCCGCTTCCAGGGTTAAATTCGCTCTGTGGCCCGCCGAACGTGCTGCCCAAGTCGACAAGTTGGTAATGATGGGGATTGTGGGGGTGATTTTGTTTAGCCTTACTCTGCGCGGCCAGTTGAACTGGGATCGCGAGCGAGGCGAATATGGTTAACGCAGTGATGTACAACGCCAGATTCCTCTTCATGACTTCCTCCTTCGATTCTTTTGTGTCCTGTGCCCTGGTCGAGTTCGCCCTTGAGATCTGGACTGCCGAAGTCTTTGTCACCTCTCGTGGAGTCCCGGCAATGTTCTCTATCTACTCGTGCGCGAAACCGGCCGGAAATCGATCATCAGAAATGGTTTTCTTTTCAAAGGCGGGGGAACGACGAGCAAACCGGCGGAGTAAGGGCGGTGTATAATCCGGGCGCGAACGGCGGAAGTTCACCACTATCAACATGCGAGCCCTGACTAACACCCACGAAGTGACCCGGCTGCTGGCTGAATGGGCAAAGGGAAACGAGCGAGCCTTAGAGGATCTCACGCCGCTGGTGTACCGGGAGCTTAGGCAATTGGCCGCCAGCTACCTGCGGAAAGAATCTCCAGGTCACACGTTGCAACCAACCGCACTTGTACACGAGGCTTACTTGCGACTGGTTGACCAGAAAAACCCAGAATGGGAGGGACGGTCGCACTTTTTTGGAGTTGCTGCGCACCTGATGCGGCAGATCCTGGTAGACCACGCCCGCAAGAGGCAAGCCGGCAAGCGCGCGATGCGCAAAGTATCACTGGAAGAGGCGGTGAGCTTTCAGCCCGAGCGGCGCCGAGACCTCGTAGCCCTAGACGGTAGCCTCAAAGCGCTCGAAAGACTCGACCCGCGGAAATGCAAGGCTGTCGAACTCCGCTATTTCGGCGGGCTCTCTATGGATGAGATCGCGAAGGCGCTGGAGGTCTCCCCCATTACCGTCCGGCGCGAATTGAGGATGGCGGAAGCGTGGCTTCACCACGAAATGCAGAACGCATAGGTGTCACTTGACTCCTGAACGCTGGGCGCAGATAGAAGAATTGTTCCATCGCGCCGCGGAGTGCGGCCGGGAAGAGCGCACCTTATTGCTGGACGTCGCTTGCGGCAATGATCCGGAGTTACGGCGAGAAGTAGAAGTGCTGCTTTCCTGCGATGCAAGCGCAGGCGATTACGTGCAGGCGGCCGTGCGCACCGAGATCGATGCCGTCGGGTTTCCCCTGGCCGGCGAGACCATCTCCCATTACCGCATCCTAGATGGACTCGGCGGCGGCGGCATGGGCTTGGTGTATCGGGCCGAGGACATCAAGCTAGGCCGTCAGGTCGCCCTCAAGTTCCTGCCTGAAGAGTTAGCCAGCGACCCTGCGTCGCTAGCGCGCTTCGAACGCGAAGCTCGGTCAGCCTCGGCGCTCGAACATCCCAACATTTGCCCGATCTATGAATTCGGCGAGCACGAAGGCCGGACGTTCCTTGTAATGCAGTTGTTGGAAGGACAGACGCTGCGGGAACTGCTGGAGGGCCGGAACTCCAAAACGTCGAAATCTGATTCAAACGCCAAGTCGCCGGTCCGTCACCCGCTACCGCTTGATCAGATCCTCGACCTCGCGATTCAAATCGCAGATGGATTGGATGCAGCGCATCAGAGGGGCATCATCCATCGCGATGTAAAACCTGCCAATATTTTTGTTACGAGCCAAGGCCAGGCCAAGATTCTGGATTTTGGCTTGGCAAAACTTGCACGAGGTGCAATGGAAGAAGCTGACGAATCGGGGCGCGAACGTGACGGCTCAACTCGACGGGCACGGGAAGATGCGCCATCGGCAGCACGCGATCCTCTGCTGAGCCGGACCGGAGTAGCGATGGGGACCGCGGGTTATATGTCTCCGGAGCAGGCGCGTGGCGAGAAATTGGACGCGCGGACGGATATCTTTTCTTTCGGCCTCGTGCTGTACGAGATGGCTACCGGGCATCGCGCGTTTGAGAGCGATACCGGGCCAGCGCTGCACAACGCCATCCTCACGCAAACCCCTGTTCCAGCGCGGCGGGTGAACCCCTCGCTTCCTGCCAAACTCGGGCAGATCATCGCAAAGGCGCTCGAAAAAAATCGCGACGCCCGCTACCAGACCGTTTCGGGCATAAGTACCGACCTGCAGCTTTTGAAACGCAAGATGGAACGGCGAAATCCGCTCCGCCGATGGGCTCTAACTGCTGTACTCCCCGCTGTATTAATCACGGGTGCAATTCTCTGGTTCATGGGTCGCCGATCTTGGTTTCGTGTGACTCCACCGGAAGTGAAACTTCGGCAGCTCACGATCAATTCCTCTGAAAATCCAGTCGCAAGCGGGGCGATTTCACCTGATGGAAAGTACCTCGTTTATGCCGACCTGAAAGGGATGCACATCAAGCTTATTGGGAGCGAAGGGGCTCAGTCGATTCCTACTCCGGAAGCGCTTAAGAAGAGCGATGTCGTTTGGGATATTGGGTTTTGCGCTTGGTTACTTGGGGGGGATCGATTTGTCGCTAACACTCACCCGGCAACCGAGGATCAGACTGCTTGGTCTTCCCAGACGAGCAGTATATGGATGTTCTCGGTCGCCGGAGAGAAACCACGCAAGATTCGCGACGGTGCGATGGCGTGGTCGGTTTCTCCCGACGGCTCCTCCATTTTCTTTGGAACAAACAAGGGGAAGCTCGGCGAACGGGAGGCGTGGGTGATGGACTCAAATGGGGATCAGGCTCACAAGCTATATGAGGCCGACGCAAAGACGGCGATTTGCTGTGTAGGTTGGTCCCCGGATCAAGAACGATACACATATGTTTCGACCGACGATACCGGCGACACGATGATGAGCCGCGATCGCAAGGGTGGTCCACCCGCGATCTTGTTCTCGCCTTCAGACACGAAGAAGATGAATGACTTCGTGTGGTTGCACGGCGGACAACTCGTTTATTCATTGCCCGAATCCGAGGGGCTGAGCAACGCCTGCAATTATTGGACGGTGAGGATCGATCTGCGAACGGGCCGGCGGCTTGACAAGCCCAGGCGATTAACGAACTCGGCCAGCTTCTGCATGAGTAGCGGAACTGTCTCGGGTGACGGCAAACGGCTGGCATTCTTGGGCTGGTCGCCTGGGTTCGGCACGGCTTATGTCGCAGACCTCGAAGCAGGTGGAACACGCATCCGCAATTCAAGGCGTATCACTCTACGGGAGGACGACGAATTCATCGGAGACTGGACCGCGGATAGCAGTACGGTCATCGTGGGTGCAGATCGCGGCGATCACTATGCATTGTATAAACAGCCTCTGAACTCGGATTCGCCGGAACCGATTGCGCCTAGCGTAGCCGGAGGTCTGTTAACTGAGGCGATAGTCAGCCCTGACGGCAAGTGGATCATCGCCCTCGTTTGGCCGGTATCGCCAGGGCAAGCAGCCGGTGCAACGAATCAGCCACTCCCACTCGTGCGAATTCCGATCGCCGGCGGAGCCCCGGAGTTGATATTTCACATGGCAACTCCTGGCCCTGTCTCTTGCGCCAAAGCTCCTTCCCACCTCTGTGTAGTCGCTGAGACGACAGCGGATAACAAGCAAATGGTTGTGACGTCTTTCGACCCTCTCAAAGGGCGCGGACTTGAACTGGCCCGCTTTGACCTTGATCGAGACATCAACCTCATGGTCGACAACTTATTTTGTGTCGTTTCACCCGATGGTACCCGCCTCGCATTAACGGGCAGTCCAGATGGCCCGATTGGAATTCATTCGTTGCGTGGTAAGCCCACAAAGATAATTCGTGCCAAGGGATTGGATAAGTTGTACGCCATCGCGTGGGCGGCGGACGGAAAGGCGTTATTTGTTGCCAGACACGTCCTAGACGGCACCGAATTGCTCCATGTCGATCAACGTGGCAACACCACGCGTTTGTGGAAGAGTCTTGGACCTAAATGCTTCGGGGTTCCCTCCCCCGATGGTCGCCATTTGGCGATCTACGATTGGAAGCGGAGTTCGAACATGTGGATGATGGAGAACTTCTGATTCTGAGGACTGGTTGGAAGAACGTTAATCAGAACGTGAGCTGTGCCTTCAATTGAATCATTCTTGGAGCAACATCGCCGCCAAAACCGTTGCCGAGGAGGCTGGTAGGTGATTGTTCCAAGTAAGAGATCTGCCCAAACCCTGCATCTGAACTGTAGTTGTCCGGACTTCCAAAATTCGGGTGATTGAAGAAATTGAAGAATTGAAAACCGATCCCAAGCACGGCATTTTCCGAATGAGGGATCTTTGTGTTCTTCATAACGCTGAAATCGGTATTGAAATAGCTCGGATAGCGAAAGCGGTTGCGCCCCTGAGCAAACGAAACCACAGACCCAGTGGTGCACGAGCCTGAGGGTCCCAAGTGCCCGGTATTGAATCCAGTTTCGCAACCCGCTTGGACAAAAAGCGCACCCGGATTGGGATCTCCATTCGCCAGGACTTGAGACGGTAGACAAGGATGAGGAGCAAGCGGAATGGCCGCGCCTTCGCCACATGCCGCGTTAGGCGGGAGAGGGCCGACCGGCACGGCATAGAGCAGCCCGAAATAATTATCCGGAGCAAGAAGACCTGACTCGTAGTTGTCGAACACTGTGTAGGGAAATCCAGTTCGGGCAAAGATCGTTCCCGATACCTGCCAGCCCTTCACCAGATAGTCCGAGCCGTGCCCGCCGAAAGCCGCCTTCACAGGGAGCTCCCACACATAGTTCGCATTGATGGAATGGCGCACATCGTACTCCGCCGATCCGTAGCTTCCCCGCAGATTGTTCGGGTCCTGGGGATACAACGAACTGCCAAACGTGAACGGAAACAAACCACCGTTTGAGACTTCATCGAAGGCGTGGCCATACGTGTAGTTGGTCTGAAACAGACCGTTGCCCCAACGGGAGAATTGATGCCGGAACGACACCACCATACCGTTGTAGTTGGACACCGCAGCCGAGGTGTACTCCGTAACCTCGCTGAAGCGCGGATCGGCACAGGGCGTGACCGGAGGTGTCGAGCATAGACCGGCCGGGAGTGAGCCGAAGCCATAGGCATTCGCACTCGGATTCTGTACCAACTGGTGAATGCCGTGGTGTCCGAAGTATCCGATGCTTACCGATGTGTCCGCACGAAAGGCCTGCTGAAGCTCAAGGCTCCACCTTTGATACTGCGGCGCGTGCGTCCGCCCATTCGGGACACTTATCGCGGGAGGAGAGAAGTTGGGATCGGCTTTCTGGAGCTGAGCGAGCGTATCGCCTGCGGCGAAGCCATCCTTAAACGTCTTATTGGAATTGAGTGCATTGCTGAACAGGCTGTTTGTCTCATTGGGAGCGAGGTTACCGCTGAGGATTGTGTACGAGTTTAAGAGGGGGGAGTTACTGGAAAACGGAATCGCAAGAGCGCCAGGCACGGGGTCATAGAAGATACCCACCCCGCCGCGCAGCACTGTGCTGTGCGAAACGCCGAAAGGCTGCCAGGCGAAACTGACCCGCGGCGACCACAGGATGTTGTCGATGCCGGTGAGAGCCTGCTTCTGGTTGATCAGGATTGCCTGATCATACGGTTGCTCCGGGTCATGACTCACGGAGGCGAACGGACCGGCCAGACGTGCGAAGCAGCGGCGTTGGCAAGTCGGATTCGATTGATGCTCCGCCCGAAGAGTCAGCGTCAGCGTCAGGGTCGATCGCGCATGCCACTCGTCCTGACCATAGAATCCGAGATTGTAAAAGGCGAAGCGCTGGGAGGTCGCTGAAGGAAAGGATTGACTCAGTTGCGTGTAATCAGTGGCCGCAGATCCCGGGTCCACGCCACCCTGATAGAACGCATCGAGAGTCTGAGGCGTCAGTGTTCCAACAGCGTTGAATAGGTACTGCAAGAGCGTCGAGTATGTTCGTTCGAAGCTTGCACCAAATCCGAACTTTTGGTTACCTCTCGTTTTCACCACATCTTCAGAAAGTTGATATTGCGTATAGTACTCGCCCGTTCCAAGTCCGTATGAATTGTCAAGACCTCCCAGATTGGAAAATGTGCCTGGCACGTAAAAGCTCAAGAATGTAGGGAATGCGGCCAGCGTTTGAGAAGGATTGTTCACGTCGTAGGTGGGGGCCACATAGGAGCCCGCCAGTAAGAATTGGCTGGCCGCAGACGAACCAAATGTGTGGGTCTCAATTACCTGGCCTTGCACCCATGGCAAATTGAGATCAACATCGAACAACGGACTGATAGGATCTGTGAAGTAAGCGCTATGCCCGTTATCGTACTGCAACCGGAAAAAAGCGCGGTCAGTGCTCCTAGCGTTCCAATCCACCCGCCCCGATGTGAGTGCATCTTGACTTGGGCGGCCACGAGTCGTGATGAAATGCATGGCGCAGGGCACGGGCGTGCTTGTGCCGGGGTAGGTGCCCAGACCTGTAAATCCCGTGCAACCACTGGGATCCGTTGGATACAACCCGCCGGGCGTCGCCGAACTTGCTCCTGGTGCCGCGTTGTAGAGATTGAAGATCTTGTTGTAGAACGTGTTTGAGGCGGAATTCTTGCCAAACGTCTTGTCGATATTTGCGATGGTAGCGGCTTCAAACTGAGGGCTGGGTATTACCACTTGAAAGTTCTGAGGAATGAGCAGGCGCAGACCCTCGGTATCGAAAAAGAAAAACAATTTGTTCTTCTTGATCGGGCCGCCGAGTGAGCCAGCCCACTGATTTGCAATGTCAAAAACTCGGGGTGAATCGAACGCATTTCTGAACCAGTCATTGGCATTAAAGGCGCTGCCGTTCCAATAATACTGCGCGTTTCCATGGTACTTATTTCCACCCGACTTGGTGATGTAATTAATGTTTCCGCCCGCAGCCCCGCCGAACTGGCCGGAGTAGCCGGTGCTCACGACGGTAGCTTCTTGAATTTGGTTTTGCCCGAGGAGAAGGAAAAGAGCACCGGCTAGTTGAACATGATAGAAGTTGTCGGTGTCACTCAACCCGTCCACCGTGTAACGATAGGAAGAGCCTGGCATCCCAAGGATCGAAAAATTGGCGCCGGCCTGCATGTCTGTGTTCATGATCGCGCCGGGAGCGGTTTGCGCAATATAAGTCAGATCGTTCCCGGGATTCGGTACCTCGGAAATTTGTTTCGAGCTCATTGTTGTGGAGACATCGCCGTTTTCCGCCTGGATCAGCGGCGCTTCTGCCGTCACCAACGCGCTGCTAGTTGCCGTCGCGACCTTCAGTGTCATATTCACGGAGACCGGAGGCCCCAGCAGAACATTCACCGTCCGGCTCTCCGTTCGAAAACCGTCATGCGACACGGTCAATGTGTATTTCTCGGGCGCCAAGAAAAAGAATCGGTACACGCCCTCCCGATCAGTTTTGGTCGATTGGTGCGTGCTCTTAGCGTTGTCTTTGATTTCGACGTCGGCATCGGGCACGACCGCATTGCTCGGATCGGTGACAACACCGGCAAGCCCACCACTGGTCGTGGTCTGGGCGATCAGAAGGTGCGAGATCGGCATCACAAATAGCAGACCCAATGGAACCAAGAGCAGGGGCAGCCGCCCGATGGTCCAGCCTGCGAGTTTGCCGAAGAAGGCCATTGGGCAGCAATGCTAGGCCCCTTGACCAGGGAGGTCAATGGATCAAGGCGCACAAGACGCAATCATAATCAGCATCGGATACGGCAAGGACCGGGCCGGCAACTTACCACTGCGTTTTGGCCCTTTGCTTCCGGAAGGTGGCCGGAGGCGGGTAAACGTTGCTGCGACGCGCGCGCCAGAAACTAACTGTCGTATCTTCTCTTAGCCATTTGAACCTCAACTTGGCACGTGTGCGACCGGGGAGCGGTATGGAGTTACTCCGCAATTATCTTCAATATGCTTCCACGAACGGCGAACGACTCGGAGACGCTGAAGTCACGGAAGAACCTCTGAATGGTTTCGAAGCCGAGGTTTTCGATGGCAGCCTCGATCCTGACGGCACAAAATGATCCACTCTCAGACGGGCTTTGCTTGGTTGTATCTTACATTTATCAAGGCGCTAAGCCTTGCGGCAGTCTGGTCGGCCGTCAGGATTACTACCGCAACTTGAAACCACAGTACTTATGCCGCGCGGAACATCTTCAAGGTGGTAATCGCAAGAACCTTATAATTTACTCAACGACAACCTCAACAAACTGAAGTAGGCTGCGGTTTCGATTGACTTGCGAGTTGGCCCGATCTAACATCTGCCGGATTGTCTGGCGCTGCGCCATTACGTGGTAGATCCTTCGGCCGTTACCAACTCCAGGAGTTGGTGGCCGTCAGCGGCATGGGCGTCGTTTATCGTGCCTGGGATCCCACCCTCGCGTGCGTCGTGGCCATCAAATTGGTCAGCGAGGACACGATTCCTGACGAGTCAGCCCGCCGCCAACTCTACACCGAAGCCCGAATTGCCTCGTCTCTGAACCACACCAACATATGCAGGATCAAAGATGTAGTCGAAGAATCGGGCCAGGCTGGCATCGTCATGGAGTTTGTCGAAGGACAGGTTCTTACCAATGCTATCCCTGCGAACGTCGGCCTTCCTTTCGACGTGGTGGTCGAATACGGCATCCAGATCGCCGATGCCGTTTCTCATGCGCACGCCCACGATGTGGTCCACCGCGATCTCAAAAGCGGCAACGTCATGGTCAATCGGGAAGGTCAAATCAAGCTGCTTGATTTTGGACTTTCCAAAATACAGCGCCGGAGCGAGATTCCCGCGTCCCTGCAAAACCTGAACACCCGGGACAGCTCAGACACCATCGTAGGAACTCCGCCCTACTGGGCCCCCGAAGTACTGAAACGCCATCCCAGTGATACCCGGAGCGACATTTGGAGCTTTGGAGTATTGCTCTACGAAATGGCTAGCGGTCAAATGCCGTTCAAAGGCGCCAGTATCATTGAATTGGGCTCCGCCATCCTCCACGGTATTCCTTTGCCGCTGCCCGAACATGTGCCAGAGGCGCTCTCGAAGATCACTTACCGTTGTTTGCGCAAGGAGATCAGACAACGTTATCAGCACGTCAGCGAAATAAAGGCTGCGCTTGAGGCAATCGAGCCCAGCGACGGTCGCCGCTCTACACGTCGCAACGCGCGAGCTCAGCTGCCCGCCCTCCGCTCGGTTGCAGTGTTGCCTCTGGAGAACCTTTCAGGCACTCCCGAGCAGGAATATTTTGCGGATGGCCTGACCGAGTCGCTGATCACTGCCCTCGCAAAAATCGGAGGGTTACGCGTTATTTCGCGCACGTCGATCATGCAGTACAAAAACGCTCCGAAAACGCTCCCGCAGATCGCGCGTGAACTGGCCGTGGATGGCATCGTGGAAGGCTCGGTGCGGCGCGACGGCGAGCGGCTTCGCATCACCGCAAAGTTGATCGAAGCACGCACCGACCAACATCTTTGGACCGAAAGCTACGACCGGGACCTCCGTGACATCCTGAGCTTGCAGTCGCAAGTGGCCGCTGCGATTGCCAGCGAGATACGCGACAAGCTAAACCCTGGAACCGAATCGTTCCAAGTTGAATCATCTAACTTTTTTAATCTGGATACTTCGCTTGCGGAAACTATCGGTCCCAATCGCGACGTTCTCGACTCGTCTGCCGCCATCGATCCCAGCGCCTACGATCTCTACCTGCGAGGCCGCTACTTCTGGAACAAAGGAGTAAGTGAAGAGAGCTTGCCGAAGGTTGTGGACTATTACCGGCGGGCAATCGAGGTCGATCCGCAATCTGCCCTTACCTATGCCGGTTTAGCTCACTGTCTCTTCCTGATGGGGGCCGGCGAATATGGCTTCCGGGCGCCGTCCGAAGTAATGCCGAAAGCGAAGGAGGCAGCCCTCAAGGCTTTGAGCATCGACGAATCCATCGCAGAAGCGCATTTGTCCTTGGCCATGGTGAACTTCCGCTTCGAGTGGGACTGGGAGAGCGCAGAGACGCACCTTAAGCGGGCTCTCGAACTCAATCACGGCTATTACCTAGCGCACTATTTGTACGCGGTTTATTTGTTGGTCTTGGGTCGCTTCGACGACGCTTTCAGGGAAGCAACGCTGGCGCGACAACTAAGCCCACTGTCGCCGGATGTCCACTTCAGCCTCGGATTGTTGTTGTATGCCTCAGGCCAGAATGAAGAGGCAATCGAGCAACTTCGCAACACAGTAGCGATGGATGCCAAGTTTCCGCTCTCTCACGTTGTGCTTGGGCTGACGTTTGGGCGGAAAGGCAGATTTGGCGAGGCGATTGCCGAGTTCAAACAGGCTTTGGCGATCGCTGGCCCCAGGCCACTCTGGTCGGGCTTTCTTGGACAAGTCTATGCACAAGCCGGAAAAACTGAAGATGCGGTCGAAATCTTGCACGAGTTGCGCGCTGCCTCGAAGCATGCCTACGTACCGCCAGTCGCGTTTGCCATCGTATACGCCGGCTTGGGGAAGATGGATGACGCCTTTCATTGGTTGGAGAGAGCTGGAGACGAGCGAGACGGCTTATTGATCTACCTTAAGGTTGGGTCAGCGTTCGACACTATGCGTTCCGATCGACGGTTCGCGGAAATCCTCGCCCGAGTTGGCTTGCAAGGAGACCCTACACTGGAAGTTCTCCATCCCCCCGCCGACGTCGAGACATCTTCCTCCAATCCAGACTCGGATCCCGACAAGGTACCCGCGCCTCCTGTGCCGTTGACAAGACTGGCTCTCGGCGCCCTGGCTGCGATTGTCGCAGCAACTGTGATGTATATCGTAGTTCCCGCGATCAAGAACTTGATATCGCCGCCAAGACAAATACTGGCCGTTCAGCCATTCAAAACTCTGGGTGGTGATCCGGATGTGCGTCGTCTCGGCGAGATTGTACGAGAAGAGATTTTCACTCGGATGAGCGAGCTTCATCCGCAAAAACTGGGAGTGGTCGAGTTGACCGCGGCAGATTCTGAACTCAACTTTGAGCAAGTTTGTGCCACTCGTAAACCAACCCTTATCCTGGCGGGTGCGATCCACCTCGACGGCAAGCAGATGGCGATCACCGATCAACTTGTTTCGTGCCAGGATCAGACTGGCATGGTGGGCGACCGGCATGCAATCAATTCCGACGGGTCGGGCTTGGCTCCTGTGGTAGACGACATCGTTCGAAAGGTATTGGCAGCACTGCCCAAAGACGTGCAACCCGAGCACAAGGTCAATCCCGAAGCATATGAAGCTTACTTACAAGGACGCGTCGAGTGGAACCTGCGCACAACGCCGAGTTTGAATTCGGCGATTTCTTACTTTCAGGAAGCGATTGGATATGACGCTTCGTATGCCCCGTCCTATGCGGGGTTGGCGGATTGTTACTCTTTATTGGCATCAGCGCCCTACACCGCCATGCGGCCGAGCGAGGCCTTCCCAAAGGCCAAGTTCAATGCCCACAAGGCGCTAGACTTGGATCCTGATTTGGCCGAAGCCTATGTGTCATTGGGGTATTCCGCACTGGTGTATGACTGGAATTATCCGGAATCGGAACGAGAATTCAGTAAGGCCATAGCGCTACGGCCGGATTATGCTACCGCTCATCAGTATTACGCGTATTACCTGACGGCGATGGGCAATATGAATCAGGCAATCGCCGAACGGAAGCACGCCCTCTCGATCGAACCAAAGTCGCCGTTGCTCAACACTGCACTAGGAGAGGCGTACTACGAGGCGCGGAATTTTACCGACAGTATCGCGCCCAATCAACAGGCGCTCTCGATTGATCCCCACTACGGCGACGCGATCATCAACATCGGACGCGCCTACGAGCAAATGAAAATGTATCCGCAGGCGCGGCAGGCGTACGAGTCGATTCTGGCATTCGCGCCGCATGAACCCGCTTTGCTTGGGCTGCTTGGTCATCTTTATGCTGTCACCGGACAGCAGGCGGCAGCGCGTGGAATTATTTCGCAGTTGCAGCAGATGAGCGGAGCCCAGTACGTCCCGAGTCTTTATATTGCATTGATCTATATTGGCCTTGGTGACAAGGACCAGGCCTTTGCCTGGCTGGACAAGGCCTACGAAGAGCGGGCTGATTTTCTGGTTTATCTTCCCACGGATCCGATGGCCGATCCGCTGCGAAGCGATCCCAGGTTTCCAGCGCTGCTCCAGCGCCTGGGGTTGAGAAAATGACCAGACCCGCCAAAATATTCGGGTAGAGCGAACACACTTGTCCGCTGCCGATGGTTTTGGTTCCGCGTTTGCAGGTTGGAAACTGCTTGAAGCTACGAATCAGGATCCCCGGGGATTTGCAGCCGCTGAAGTTTGGTTCGTAATCCTTCTCGGCTGATGCCAAGAATCTCAGCGGCGCGTGTACGGTTTCCGCTCGTGTGTTGCAACACGGTCGAGATCAGATGCTTTTCCATTTCATGCAGCGACATCGGAGTGACGGGCACCGCTTGCGCCGCGGCCCCAAGCTTGCCGTCGCCACGATGCCGAATTCTTTCATTCAATAATTCAGGGCCACTGGGGATATCCGGCGAAGCGAGCGCCACCAGCCTGGCCATTTCACTCTCCAGTTCCCGCACGTTTCCTGGGAAGCTGTAGGCAATCAGCGCAGCGAAACATTCCTCCGTGAGGCGCGGCACAGGCCGGCCGTAGCGCGTTGCCGCGGAGCGGACAAAATGTTCGGCCAGCAGCCGTGTATCGTGCGGGCGTTCGCGCAACGGCGGCAAACGAAGCGTAATGGCCGACAGGCGGAAAAACAGATCGGCCCGGAATCTGCCAGCCGCAACTTCGCTCTCCAGATCGCGGTTGGTTGCGGCGATGAAGCGAACATCCACCTGTTCGGTGCGGGAATTGCCCAGCCGCGTAAACTCGCCGGACTGTAGAACGCGGAGAAGATGAGACTGAAGATCGAGCGGGAGATCGCCGATCTCATCGAGAAAGAGGGTGCCACGATGGGCGGCTCCGATAAAGCCGACCCGATCGCGATTCGCACCGGTAAACGCTCCCTGCACGAAACCAAACAGTTCAGAGCCGATCAATGTTGCAGGAATCGCAGCACAATTCAACGCTATAAAAGGTCCGTTGACCCGTGCGCTATGACGATACACAGCTCGCGCGATCAATTCCTTTCCCGTCCCGGTTTCTCCCTCGATCAGAACGGGCAGATCGGTGGTAGCGATCTGGTGGACAGTTTGCAGTACGCGAGTCATCTCCGGATCAACCGTCAGTATTCCGTCGGACCGGCTATGCGCTTGTTCCAGGGCTTCCGCACGCCGCTGCGCCTGACTCATCGCCACAGCAGTTCGTAAGCGTGGAGCCGCTAAGGCACAGACTTCATCCAGCAAGCCTCGGTGCTCTTCCGTGAAGCAGTTAGTAACTTCGCGATTTTCCAGATAGATGAGAGCGAACGCCTCATCGCTCGCGACCAGAGGAGCGCACAAAACCGACCGGAGGGACAGTTGCCGTATGCTGGGCTGCTTGCTGTAGGGCTCGGTCGCTGACGCGTCGGCGATCAGTACCGCTCGGCCACTTTCCATCACGGACCGGGCAATCGACCGGCTCACCGCCTCTTCTGCCCGGGATAGCGCCTCACTGCGGAAATTCCGCGCCGCAGTCGCCCGGAACTCACCCGCTTCACGCACGACCACGAATCCACGATCCGCTCCGAAGCCTTCGATCAGCGTGTCGAGAAGCCCCGCGAGCAACTCGCCATACTCGCCCTCCTTCAGAAGCGCTCGCGACACTCGATAGAGAAGACCCAGGTGTTCGGGCGGCGGATTTTCTCGTTGCTGAGTCATGCGAGATCTTTCTCTCGGGAATATAGCACCCCTCAGCGCTTCATTGTGACCGCGCCGGTATTCCGCCAACGAGTGAGGACAAACGGCAATCGATTTGCACTCCTCACGGTGAAAGATATTGGGGCAATCTCACCGATGGAGGAATACACAATGAAAAATAAGGCACGTCGGGTCCATTCAAGTCGAGAGATGACAGAAAACTGGGCCAACGGGTGCCAGATTTCCGGGATGTACGTATTCCAAAGGCGCGTTGACTCAGCCACTCCGGCGAGAGGCAACCTCCCGCGGGAGATACAAGACTCTCGATACCTGTGAAAGGCAATTTCATCTTCAGCTACACAACTACGAATCAGGAGAAATATTATGAAACGCAACCTTGCACGGACAACGCTAGCGATCGCTTCCTTCGCAGCAATTTTGGCAGTCACAACCGTTCCCACCATGGCTCAGCATTTTCCCGGCATCGGAACCGTAATGACTTACAACGTAAACGAAGGGACCGACTTCCAGCAGGTGGTGGGTACGCAAACCTTGCAGCAATTTCTGCTCGGAGTCGGGCAGGTAATTACCCAAGTACAAGGTACGAATCCACCAGAACGAATGCAGGCGATCGCAAAATCAATCGTAGCCGTTGGGCCGGAATTGCTAAGCATCCAGGAAGTCGACCAGTGGTACACCGGAGCATTTGATCCAGTGGCGGGCACTTGCGGAACCATGACGCTCCAGTACGACATGCTGCAGGACCTGCTCAGCGATTTGAACGCGCGGGGCGGGCACTACGAAGTTGCCGCGCAAGTAATCCAGTATGCATTCCCGCCTACTCCAGGATTGATTCCACCCTCTGACTACATCTGCGTTTCCGTCAATGACTATAACGTGATTCTCACTCGCACGGATTTGCCGCCATTCGTTTTCCAATGGGGCAATCCGCAAACTGGAATATTCGTGAACGAGCTCGTGCTGCCGACCCCGGTTGGTCCAGTTCCGCTGCCCAGATCGTGGGCCTCCGTCGATGCGAAGTTTTTCGGACACCCTTTCCGCTACATCAATACCCACCTTGAGTCCTTCGACGCAACGATTCGGGAGTTGCAAGGTGGTGAATTGCGAGCTGGTCCGGCGAATACAACTCTGCCTGTGGTGATCGGGATGGATTCCAACGCGCAGGCTTTCCCACTACCGGTAGACCCGACCTACTCCGACTTCATCTCTGCTGGATATAACGATGTTTGGTCTGAGCTCTTTCCTTTGAGCCCTGGACTAACCTGCTGTCAGGATGAAACGGACAATAACCCTATCTCTCAACTTTATCAGCGGATCGACTTAGTCTTAACGCTAGGCAAAGTGAGTCCATGGGAAGCGGCACGAATCGGAGCGAGTCCGCGAAATCGGCTGCCTGACGGCCTATGGCCATCAGATCATGCGGCGGTCGAGGCCGCTGTGGTTGTGGGGAGCAACTAGCAGCCCTGCAACCGTGCCGTTCCTCATGTCGCGCGTTTCGCGCCACAGATCAACTCACAAGCTGCGGACATCTGATGATATCCGCAGCTGACAGAAGATAAGGACAACAGGGGTGTCCTCTCGATGCCTCTGGTGTCGAGTACTGATTGTCGCGCCCACAGTGGCGCTCGCCCGGCCGGATTGTGGCCGCATTCGAGTGCTGACTAAATGGTGTTGAAAAGCGAACGGTTACGGCACACTCGGGAAATGACGCTTATGCCAAAGATTCACTTTGTGATCTGCGTTGTTGGATTATCGGGGGTTCGCGGGCGCAAAGCAGCCGCGCTTTGTGGGCAAACTTAGGCATCTCGCAATTGGGGCAGAACAATGAAGTCGTCTAAATGAATTCGCTAACAGCTAAGGAGGTATCGGATGAACAAGTTGATGATTTTCTGTTTGCTCTTGGTCCATGCCCTGCCGGTCCTTGCCGTAGACGACGGCCATGTGATGTATGCGGGTGGCACGGTTCCTGGATTGCCTGCAGGTGTTGTCGGGCGACTGGATACCACTTCCGAGGAATCGCTTACGTTCGAGTACTTGGGAACAAAAGTGCTGATTCGATACTCGGAAATCGACTCGTTCGAATATTCGACAGAAGTAACCCGCCATCTGGGGGTCATGCCCGCCATTGCGGTCGGATTGGTCAAGATGCGCCAGCACCGGCACTATTTCCGTATTTCGTATCGCAGTATAGATAACGTGTCGCAGGTTGTAGTTTTCGAAGTTCCCAAGCACATGCCACGCACGCTCCAAGCTGTCCTCGTGGCTCGAGCTCCGCAGGCATGCAAGGCGGGAACGTGCGTGGGCCCCGCGCGGTGAAGGCCCCGTTTGCCATCGAAACTGAGGACGGGCATCGCCGCGTTTGCGGTGGCGGGTACGACGGTTGACCTGAGCCGAGTTCTGGGACAAATTCAGATGCCCGGCTTACGCGAACATATTAAAGACCTTCAGGAATAGATTGCGCACGGGTTGCAAGCGATCGCACAGACCTGCGTGAAATGGCCGATAGTCCGGCTTGTTAGGATAGGTAACGATAAGTCTTAGTGCTGTATCTGAAGCGCCCAGGAGCGAAGAGTTGGGAGTTGAGACGCTGTGGAGGGGCGCTTCAGATACAGCGGCTTGAAGGAAGCCGCCCCTGGGGGACTATGGGATTTGTTTCTCGATGAGGCGGTCGCTGTCGTTTGCGGTGTGGGTCTTACTGTCGGTGCGCTTCCGTTTCAGTTGCTGGTGGCAGAGAGAATGGTCGTAGGGCGGCACGTCGGAGAGTCTGGAGTGCACCACCAAACTGCGTTCTGAGGAATGGGAGACAGAGAACCAGTGTGCGCGCCGAAGCACGAGCGAGATTCGAGGCTGGAGATG
>JBKQKT010000224.1:0-17617 GCA_052147365.1 Candidatus Korobacteraceae bacterium
GGCAGGTGCAGGGAAGAAGAAGATGGTGCCGTCGGTCATCACACCATCCACGTCGAACAGCATCAGCTTGATCTTTTTTGCGCGCTCATCCGCCATGCGGCCCATCTTAGCAGCGTATGGAAGCAAGAAGTGAAACGCCAATCACAGCTGGCGAAAATTCAGGACGCAGGTAAATTTCAAAGTAATGATGCGCGCATTGCTAGAGTCTCAACCGCGGAACGATGCCTCCTGTCGTCCGGCTGTACTCCTCGTATTCCCCGCCGAAGGTACCGGTCATGAAACGCTCTTCGATGCGGCTCTTCATGGTGAAGCCGATCCACAGCAGGACCACGGCGATGGCACCGCGAAGCTGCCCGAGACTGATGGCCGAGCCGATGAGGGCCAGAATCATCCCCGAGTAGATGGGATGGCGGACCCAGCGATACGGCCCGGAGCGAATGAGTTGATGTCCGACTTTAACGGTCACAGCGCCGCTCCAATTTCGGCCGAGGTAAGCCCTGGCCCAAATGGCGAGCAACAGTCCGCCTGCGGTAATCGCGATTCCCAGGTTTGCCATCCAGGGATCGCGCGGCAGAATGCGCTGCCCCATCCAGCCGAACGCCCCATCACGGCTGAACATGGCATAAAAGGCGGCGAATGTGAAGATCACGTACGGCAGTCTGGACCGGAAACTCTCTCTCGTTTGTGTGCGCTTGGTGGTGACGGCCCACAGCAGCCAGATCACGAAGAAGGCCGACCAGAGATACCGGCAAATGCTCATTGCGCTCATCGTCAGCGCTCCGACCGGGAATACGATAGCGCAAGAGAAAAGGTTCCCGAAAGACGTTCGGGCCTTCTTCTGGACGTCGGCGAACAAGTTGGGTTATCGTTACGGAGCAATGACAGGCGATCTCAGCGCCAGGAATGCAACTCACACATCACTTAAACGGAGCCGCAGCATGAAGCGAATCTTTGTACTTATCGTACTGGGTCTTCTGGTTTCTTCCGCCGCCGTCGCGCAAAAGACCAACGTCGATTGGGACCGGCAGGCCAACTTCTCGCAATATCACACTTATGCGTGGCAGAAGAGCCCGCATCCCGGCAAGGGCTTTTGGGACCAGCGCATCATGGACGCTGTGGACCAGCAGTTGCAGGCCAAGGGGCTGACCAAGGTGGATTCCAATCCTGATATGTGGGTCGTGTACAGCAATAGCATCCACGATCAGAAGGAAGTGGTAGGAACAGGCTACAACTACGGGTCATATTGGGGCTGGGGCGGATGGGGCGGCCCGTCTACCACGACCTACAGCACCTGGGTGACTAAGATAGGAACGCTGGTGGTCGAGCTCTCCGACGCCAAGCAGCACGAGTTGCTGTGGCGGGGTTCGGCGACCGACACCATCAAAGACAATTCCGAGAAGAACATCAAAATCCTCGATAAGGCGGTCACTAAGCTCTTCAAGAGCTACCCACCGAAGTAAAAGAACTAGAGAACCGTCATGCGTCTGGGCGATTACATTGATGACCACTGCTCGCGCTGCAAGCGCACCACCGACCACGCCGTGGTTGCGATTGCTGGCGAAGAGGTGCTGAAGGTACTCTGCCGCACCTGCAATTTTGAGCATAAATACCGGCACAACCAGACCGGCAAGAAAGAAATGACCAAGGAAGAAGCCTTCCAGAAAGTGTTGGCCAGCGTGACGGGGCAATTGGACGGCACGTCACCGGTGACGATAAAGAAGAAGTCGAAGTAGGAGATCCTGGTTAGCGATTAATCCGGCGCTACCCCCTGGAATAAGTCGGCCTCGAAGGTTGCGTCATGCGGGTCGCGCGTTGCAACCAGATGATACATCTCGACGGTGCCGAGCCCCTGGCTGAGATTCTTCTTCACGCGCTCAAACAATGGCTTCTGCGTTGTGTGCAGCCGGAACGCCTCACCCTTTTTCTCGAACCGCTCTTTGCCCACGTCAATGCGCGCGGTCACCGTTGCTGGCGCAATCGGCTGGCGGTCGGGCAGCACGAAGTCGGCAGTCTGGTAATAGAGCTTCTGCGCACGGTGCGGCTGCAAGCCCTGCTCGATCTGCTCCGGAAAGCGATCCGGCCGGCCGGCCCACTCGAACGCTGCGCTGGCGAAAATGCCGGCCATGGCGTGATCGGCATGGCCCGTAAGTCCTCCGTCTATGCCGAACGTGAGCACAACGTGAGGACGGATTTCGCGCATCCGTCGGGTTAGAGCTCCGACCACCTGATAGAAATCGCTGCGGTCAAGTCTGCTGTCCAGGAAGTCGAGCACCTCAGAATGGGTGACGTTCAACAACTTGCACGAGGCGGCAAATTCAGCACGGCGCAGTGCGGCGAGTTCTTCATCCGTGCGTGCGGTGCCTCGATTACGCGCAGCGGTCCCGGCGGTTAGGCAAATGACCGATGTCTCGACGCCTCGCTCGTGGTAGAGCAAGAGCGTACCTCCGAAGGCGCCGGCTTCATCGTCGGGATGTGCGGTTACGCAGAGCAGCCTGAGCATGATGTTCTACAGATTACAAGGCTCAGGCTGAGCTTGCCAAAGCCCGCTCAATCCGCAATAATGAATGAGTTGTTGCCTCCAGGTATGTGAGGTCCAATAGGCGCCAAGCTGCGTTTATTGGGGTGCGGGAGCGAAGGAAGAATTCGCTGGAGCGCCCATCTTGCCTGAGGAAAGCTGCGCTACCGGCGCATCCCCGCTTCAACCTTGAATCGATGGAATGCGTACTCTTGTGAGCGCTGATTAGCAGGAAAGGAAAAGTATCAGTGTTGATGATTCGTCTGTCGCGCCGGGGTGCGCGCAAGCAACCTTACTACCGCATCGTCGTGATTGAGAAGGACCGCGCGCGCGATGGCCGCTCGGTGGAGGTGGTCGGCACGTATAATCCGCGGACCAATCCCGCCAGCGTTGAACTGAAGCGCGAGCGCATTGACTACTGGACGTCGAAGGGCGCGCAGTTATCCGACCGGGTGAAAAAGCTGGTCGAAAAAGCGCCGGCCCACACGCCGGAGCCGACCGCGGCCGCCTAGGTGCGCCGTTCGGGGAACAGGAGCCTCCCACATGACGAGCAGCAGCGTGAACATGGTCGCGTTGGTGGAGCACCTAGCCAAGGCACTCGTGGACTCGCCGGACGAGGTCGAAGTGGAAGCCTTTGAAGAAAGCGGGCAGACCGCGGTGGAGTTGTTCGTAGCGGAGGATGACCTGGGAAGAATTATCGGTCGCGGGGGACGCATGGCGCGCAGTCTGCGCACGATCGTGAGCGCCGCCGCGTTGCGCACGCGCAAGCGGTATCAGTTGGAGATCGTGGAATAGCCAGCGAGTTCATTACTATCGCTCGCGTACTCGGTCCGCAGGGACGGCGGGGCGAGGTGCTGGCCGAATTACACACCGATTTCCCTGAGCGTTTCGCGGAGCGCTGCCAATTGTTTGGACTGGCGCGGGACGGGAGCCGCCGGGAATTGCAGCTTGAGGAGCACTGGTTCCACAAGGGCGGCGTGGTGTTGAAGTTTGCCGGTGTAGAGAGCATCAGCGATGCCGAGCAACTCAAGGGAATGGAATTACAGGTCCCGCACGAGGACCGCGCGAAGTTGGAACCGGGTGCGGCTTACGTCAATGAGATCGTCGGCTGCGAAGTTTGGCTGACCGGTGCACGTGGGCCGGAATTGTTGGGAACCGTTGCAGAAGTCCAATTCGGCAGCGGTGAAGCTCCGCTACTGGTGGTTCGTAAACCCACCCTTTCGCCAACCGAGGGCGAAAAGGGTGGGGCACCCAACGGGCAGGAGTTTCTCATTCCGTACGCGGAGGAGTTCGTGAGAACTTCGAACTTCGCCCAGCGCCGGATCGAGATGCAATTGCCCGAAGGGTTACTGGAGTTGGAAACTTCTCTAAGCCCGCAAGAGAAGCAGCGGCAGAAGTTGGAAGCCGACGAATCGCATAGGGCGGGCGTTCGGCGCAAACGGCGCAGGTAAGTTGAGCCGGCCTTACAGATGAAGTTCGAGATCTTAACGATTTTTCCGGACTTTTTTCGAGGGCCGCTGGATTACGGCATCGTGCGCCGGGCGCGCGAAGCCGGGCTGATTGAGATTGCTATCCACGACCTGCGTTCGTTTACGCACGACCGCCATCGAACGGTGGATGATCGTCCCTTCGGGGGCGGTGAAGGCATGGTGCTCAAACCGGAGCCGATCTTCGAATGCCTGGAATCGGTCGGTGTGGGACCGCGTGAGCAACGGTTGCACGAGGGTGCAGACGAAACAGTCATACTGTTGTCCCCTCAAGGCATGCTGTTCACGCAGGCGGTTGCGCAGGAGCTGATGGGCCGCGAGCGCGTGGTGCTAATCTGCGGACGCTACGAAGGCGTTGACGAGCGAGTAAGCGAGTATCTTGCCGATCGCGAGATGTCAGTCGGGGACTTTGTGTTAAGCGGCGGGGAGTTGGGTGCGGCCATAATGGTCGATGCGATGACCCGCCTGATTCCAGGTGCTCTGGGCAATGCGGCATCGGCGCAGCAGGAATCTTTTACCGCTTGCGCTATGCAGGAAAGGGAGCCGGTCCCGGGCGAGCCGCCCAATTCGACCTGCGGTTCTGGCGGGCTGCTGGACTATCCGCATTACACGCGGCCGGCCCAGTTTCGCGGCATGCAGGTTCCCGAAGTGCTGGTAAATGGGAACCACGATGAGATTCGGAAGTGGCGCAGGCGTTGTGCATTGCGGAAGACGTTGCGCAATCGTCCCGATCTTTTGCGTCGCGCGGATTTGAGCAGGGAAGACCGCAAATTATTGAGCGAGATTGAGGCTGCAGAAGAGAATACGTGATGTCGAAGACTCTGGCGCGAATGCGATGGATGGATTGACGAGAGACGTCATTCTGAAACGATTTGAAAACCCTGACGAGACACGGGTCTTCGAAAAGGGCAAATTCGAACTCCTTCAGATTGGCGGCATGACGATTGGGCGTGCCACCTACGAGCCGGGTTGGAAGTGGTCCGAGCACGTCGGCAAGGCGATGGGCGCCAGCAGTTGTCACGTGGAACATGTAGGTATGGTGGTTTCAGGGTGTGCCACGGCCGCAATGGATGACGGGCGTGTCATCAAGATGCACGCCGGAGATTTGTTTTATATTCCGCCAGGCCATGACAGTTGGGTCGTTGGCAACGAACCGTATGTTTCGCTGCATTTCATGGGAGCTGGCGACTACGCCCGCGAGCACAGGAAATGACGTACTTTGGGAGCGGCACTAGTTCGCTGTCTCCGAATGACAAAAGCTGATCGCTATCTGCTGATTGCTGTTGTTACTTTGGCCGCCGCATGGCGCTTGACACGGAAGGAAGAGAAATATGTCGAACTCACCAATTATTGACCGGCTTCTAGCCAAGACCCGACGCACCGATATCCCCGATTTCAAACCTGGCGACACTGTTCGGGTCCAGGTAAAGATTAAGGAAGGCGACAAGGAGCGCTTGCAGGCGTTCGAGGGTCTCGTCATTTCCAAGAGCGGTGGCAATCAGCCCAGCTTTACCGTCCGCAAGATGAGTTTCGGCCAGGGCGTCGAGCGCATCTTCCCTACTAATTCCAAGGTGATTGAGAAGATCGAAGTGCTGCGCTCGGCTCATGTCCGTCGCGCCAAACTGTATTACCTGCGTGGTCTGCGCGGCAAGGCAGCGCGTCTGCGTGAAGTGGAGACGGTGCGCTCCTAAGAGCAGCGGAAGTCTTGTTCGGAATCCCGGAGTGGGGCCGTGTCCAGCGGCTTCCCTGGATCCGATTCCGTCCGCTAACGGCTTGCTTTTGGTATGACGAATTTCAGCGCCGTGTGCGTAGCAGAGAAGCTGACCACCTTTACGTCGACCAAGCCAGCCGCCCTGCCGGCGCTGAGCACGTGCAACTCCGTGATTTCCGGCCTGCCCTTGGGATAGACAATCCACAATGCGCCGTTCCTTATCAGGGATTGAATCAGCCGCTCCACGCGGGCTAGATCCGCAGTTTTATTAGCCCCCAAGAAGATTAAATCAGAGTTCCTCAGCGTCCTCGCATCCGAGAATGATTTCGCCTGCGTGCGAAGGTTTCGCACGACGTCGTCATCGCTCATGGCAATGGCAGAAATCGTGAGTCCAGGCTTGATCCCCAGCTTGTCCGCTGTGCTCTTGGGATGAAGGATCTTGTAGGCCCACTTCTCGGCCTGATCGCCAAGATTAAAGACCGCCGATTCGTTGCCCCACTTCAGATGGAGCTCGCCATCACGCGCCACAACGGACTTCAACGACGCAAATGGAATCTTCAAGCGAAGATCGCCGCGAAAGATGATCTCGTTGGTTTCGAGCAGCGCTTTGCCGCTGGCTGTTTTCCCGCCTGACCTCGCATTGCAGAGAAGTTCGCGCCCCATGTTAACTCCAGAACGAAAAGCATCCTGCAAACTTGTGATTAGGTCAACCGCAGCCAGAACACGACACCCCGCTTTGGGGGAAGCGGGGTGTCGTCATGCGCGGTGTGCGCGCGTCAGCAAGCCAAGCTCGAGCTTTAGCTGGCCTTTGTTGCCAGTTCCAGTATCCCGAACGCCGTGGCGATGAAGAGCGCAAGGGCTACCACGTTAAGGGTGACGCGGACGGCACCGTTGTCAATCAGCCAGTTATATTTCGCGTCCATAACAATCTCCTTTAGAAGCGGTTGCGCCCGGCGTGCCCCGTGGCGTTCACCGGATCAACTTCTGCAACTATATACGGACGACGGGAGGAAACGTTCCGTTAAAGATTTGTGAATGCTGGCCAGTTGCAGCATTTCCGGTGCAAGTGGCGGGTTGCGAGACGCGAAGAAACACAAGGACTTGGAGATATGTGTACTGGCATTCACGCGGAAGTGTCGACTTGTTCTTTACGAAAAACTTACGAACTTCTTAGCCGATACTTACGCGCTGGCTGCTCCAATGAATTGGCCGAAGCGCGCGTTTGCAAACGTGTGTGGAAGGAAGCCTATGAACGTTCTGTTTTCCCTGGTTTGCGGCTTGAGTGTGTTGTTCTTTGTGGTATTTCTCTTCGAGTGCTCGCGACCGCTGCGCAATTCAAAGAAATCAATGGCCATTCGTAAGCTGCCCGATGCTGCCGCGGTCGACTCAATCACCGGCCGTCGCTTCCTCGTACACCTCGAGCAACAGATGTCGGAGTTCCTGTCCCACCACGGTCACACTGCCGCAGTGTTGCTGATCGGGCTCCTTATGGCGTCGACGGTACTTCGTGCGCAGGATGCAGGATCAGTCAGTGGACAGACTGACAACCCAGGTCCTACCAACTTGGCCCGCAGTGTGTCGTCAGAGCCCCAGCAGAATTCGGGCGCAGATCCGGTTTCCACGCAGACTAGATCTAGCTCGTCCAATGATCCAAAGCCGGCGGGAGCCCAGGACCCGGCTGGAGGCAACGACGCAGCGGCAGCTAGCGGCAGTACATTGCACGGAAACTTCTTCAGCAGACTGGGGCAGGCGTACATGCAGGATTGGAAGGGCACGGCGCCAAGCGGGCCGGAGCCCAAGTATCGCGGTTATCCTCCGCCCGTCACCGACCCTCCATTCCCCTTCACAGTCTGGCCTTACGGCGGCTCGGTGACCATCGGTTATCCGTGGACACAATCAGGACCGCTCATGGAGGCCATCTGGAGCGGACCGGGTGGTGAGGCGTGGAAGAAGAGCGGAATTCAAATCTACGGCTGGGTCAATGGTGGCTTCAACGTGAGCACCTCGACCAACGGGCACTATGCCAATGCCCCTACCTCATATGACATCGTACCGAACTCGATCCAGCCGGACCAGGAGGTGTTGTACATCGAGCGCCAGCCGGATACGGTGCAGACCGATCACTTCGACTGGGGTTTCCGCGTGGCCACCTTATATGGAATCGATTATCGTTTCACCACCGCCAAAGGGTGGTTCAGCCACCAACTGCTGCACACCAATCCAAATGGAACTATCGGCTATCAGTACGGAGTCGACCCGGTAATGGTGTATCTTGACCTGTATTTTCCGCATGTGGCGGAGGGTCTCAACGTCCGCATCGGCCGCTATATTTCGCTGCCGGACATCGAAGCTCAGTTAGCTCCCAACAATTACACCTACAGCCATTCGCTGCTCTATACCTTTGACTGCTATACCCAGACGGGTGTCAACGCCACGGTAAAGCTCAGCAATCACTGGCTTGTACAGGCAGGTATTTCGCCGGGCTGCGACATAGCGCCGTGGGTGGGTGGGCCAGAAGCCAAGACCACATTCAATGGTTGCGTAGGCTACACCTGGAGACAGGGCTGGGACAACATCTATGGCTGCGATAACTCGCTGAACTCTGGCAAGTATTCGTACAACAACCTACAGGCCTTCTATCTCACCTGGTACCACAAGTTCAACAGTTCATGGCACATGGCGTGGGAAACTTGGTATCAGTATGAAAGAAATACTCCAAATGTTAACAACCCGGCGGCTGCTTCTCTGCTCATCCTCAACGCCAACGGTGCCGTTTGCGCATCGGTGCAACAGTTGACTTGCTTCGCGCCCGAATGGGCCACGGTGAACTACGTGGAGAAAGAGTTCTCCAAGAAGGATTACATGACGATTCGCAACGAGTACTTTGACGATATTCGAGGCCAGCGCACCGGCTTCAAGACAAGGTATATCGAGGATGAGTTTGCTTGGGGACACTGGATTGGATCGACGATACTGTTCCGGCCCGAGCTCAGGTACGAACATGCCTTTGACGCACCGGCGTATTCCACTGGTACCAAGAAAACCCAGTTCACCGCGGCGGGGGACATGATTTTTTTCTTCTAGCTGCCATGATCGGTTTGGTTAGCGGAGTTGGCGAAGTGTCTGACGATTTGCCCGAGCAACTTCGGGAAACACTGGCCCGTGTCGAAAGAGAACAGGGTCTTTTGCAAGAGGCGTTGTTTCTGGTTGGGCTCAAGCGTTGCTCACAATGCGGGAGGTTCTTTCGCTCGTCCGAACCAGGCGCGCTATTTGATGGTGGAGAGTCAGTTTGCGTGGATTGCGTGGAGCGGTGGTGGGAGCAGCGACGCCAACAACTCTGCGTAAAGGACCGCGAAGTCATCGAACGCAGGCTTGTGAATTGGCTGGTGAACCACCACGGTGCCAAGTTGGCGCCTCAGCTAACCGAAGCCACTGCAGGTTCGATGCAAATCGTCGCCGGATGCGTGCAATGTGATGGCCTAGGGACGGTTGCAGGAAGACGATGCTCTTCCTGCGGCGGCCGCGGAACGGTTTGGCTGGTAGTTCCTAAACGTGAGGACGTTAAGGCCGTGTAGAGGTCGAGCCCAGGGAAGCCGGGATCGTTACAGCTTGAGATGACCCCAAGATGTACAGTTTAGGGGTCATGACATACCCAAGAAGCGGTCAGGCACTCCCAGTCGTGAACGTCATTCGGCTGTTGGTTCGGGTGACGATGATTGCAACCGTAGTGGCAAGTTACAACTTGCCGATTCGAGCTCAACAGCAGGCGCCAAGTCAATCCGCGGGCACCGTTGCCGTGTCGGCACAGACTTTGGAACGACTGCAACAACATCTCACGCAACTGGAAGCTGAGGTGACGGAGTTGAAGGCACAGATGAAGGAAATACGATCTACGGCTTCCCCGGCCACGTTGGCTGTGACTGGCTCCGCCGCTGTATCGGCGCACAGCATGGTTGACGGTGAAGGTGACGGCGCTCTTTCCAGCGGAGCGCAAGTATCGCCGGAGAGCGCGGTCCTTTCCGCCGAGGATCGCAGCATTCTCAACTACCTCAAGGGGACGACCATTAACGTTTCGCTCGACGGTTATTACGCCTACAACTTCAACGACCCAATCGGACGGGTGAACCTGCTGCGGGCCTACGATGTGAGCAGCAACGCATTCAGCCTGAATCAGGCGGCGGTGATCTTCGAGCGCGCGCCCGATGTGGACGCGGGACGCCGCTTTGGCGCCCGCCTCGATCTGCAATTCGGACAGGCAACGGCCACGCTGCAAGGCAATCCGGTGAACGAGCCGCGGCCTGCGATTTATCGCAATGTCTTTCAAGCCTACGGAACCTATGTGGTTCCGGTCGGCAGCGGTCTCACCGTCGATTTCGGCAAGTGGGCGAGTTCGCTTGGCATTGAAGGCAACTACACCCAGTTTCAGATCAACTATTCGCGTTCGTACTGGTTCAATTTTCTGCCGTTCTACCATATGGGAATCCGAACCCAGTACAACGTAAACAAAAAGCTGGCGCTGAACTACTGGGTCATTAACGGCAACAATCAAACGGAGCCGACGAATAGCTTCAAAGACGAACTGTTTGGTTTTGTGGTGACCCCGAACAAGAACATCAGTTGGACGGTGAATTACTATCTCGGTCAGGACCACCCTGACGCCATGCCGGTTGCTACTTGCGGTCCGGTACCGGTGCAGCCGGGCCTGTGCTTCCAGCCGATCACTCCCGCGCCTAACGGGAAACTTCACATCTTCGACACTTACGCCAGCTGGCAAACCACACAGAAGCTTCTGCTGCAGTTGGAAGGCGACTATGTGATCGAAAGACTGTGGGCCAATACCCGGCCAGGCCAGTCGTCGGCGCCGTCGCATACAACGGGCGGAGCGGGTTACGCCAAGTATCAGCTCACCCCCAGGACCTACGTTGGGGCGCGCGCGGAGTACCTTTCCGACCGCGGTGGCCTGTTCAGCGGGGTTACCGAAGCACTGAAGGAGGTCACCGCAACCTATGACGTTACAGTGGCCAATGGATTCGAGATGAAGTACGAATTTCGGCGCGATTGGTCGAATGTGCCGATCTTTCTCACCGGTACACAAAACGTCTTTTCCAAGGACCAGAACACGGCAACTGCCGGAATTATCTGGTGGTTCGGCCGCAAACAGGGGCCGTGGTAAAGGACGTAAGGCTAGGAGTTGAACATGCAAGATCTTATCTATATCGCCATCACCATTGCTTTCTTTGCATTGTCGCTGGCTTATGTCGAATTCTGCGACCGGGTTAAGTGAGAGAGACGCTATGCATATCCAGTCAATTGTGATGATCGTCGTCTGCGCGTTGACCATGGTTTACCTGTTCTACGCGTTGTTGCGGCCGGAGAAGTTCTGACATGACTGCCAATGGTTGGCTTCAGGTCGTTATTTTCCTGGTACTGATTCTGCTTGTGACCAAGCCGATGGGTGTTTTCATGGCTCGCGTGTTCAGTCGCGAGCGGACGTTTATGGATCCCCTGCTGCGGCCCATCGAGCGCCTGCTGTATCGCCTGACGGGTGTGGACGAGGACCACGAGATGAGGTGGACGGAGTATGCCTTCGCCATGCTCTTGTTTAGCGTGGTTTCGATGCTGTTGCTGTACCTGATTGAGCGGGTGCAGGGTTTTCTGCCGTTCAATCCGCAGAAACTGGCAGCCGTGGCGCAGGCGCTGGCGTTTAACACCGCTGCTTCCTTCACCACCAACACCAACTGGCAGAATTATTCCGGCGAGACCACGATGAGCTACCTGACGCAGATGGCCGGACTCGCCTACCACAACTTTGCCTCCGCAGCCGTGGGTATCGCGCTCGCGATTGCGTTTATTCGCGGCATCGCTCGCCGCCAAATGCAGACCATCGGAAATTTCTGGGTGGACATGGTTCGCGCCAGCCTCTGGGTGCTGCTGCCGTTCAGCATCCTTGGAGCTTTGCTTCTGGTGTCGCAAGGCGTGGTGCAGAACCTGAGGCCCTACGACTCGGTGAAGCTGGCCGAAGCGCAGCAGGTTCAGCACATCGGTCCCGACGGCAAGCCCGCGGTGGATGCCAGCGGCAAGCCGGTGATGGATACGATTACGAGCCAGAGCATCGCGCAAGGGCCGGTGGCTTCGCAGGAGATCATCAAAGAATGGGGCACGAACGGAGGCGGGTTCTTTAACGCGAACAGCTCGCATCCGTTTGAGAACCCCACGCCGCTTTCGAATTTGATCGAACTGTTCAGCATCTTCGCTGTTTCCGCCGGCTTGACTTATACCCTGGGCCGGATGACGGGATCGCACGCGCATGGTTGGGCAGTGTGGGCCGCGATGGCCATCCTATTCGTGGTCGGCGTTACGGCCGCTTACTGGGCGGAAGCCCGCGGCAATCCTCTGCTGCATGGTGTTAATCAGCAAGTGACCGCAGGGCAGCCAGGCGGCAACATGGAGGGCAAAGAAGTCCGGTTTGGAATTACCAACACCGCGCTTTGGGCCACAGTTACAACCGACGCGAGTTGCGGCGCCATCAACGGCTGGCACGATTCGTTTACGCCGCTCGGCGGCATGGTTCCGCTGGTCAACATCATGTTGAGCGAAGTCATTTTCGGCGGCGTGGGCGCCGGAATGTACGGCATGTTGATCTACATCGTGCTCGCGGTGTTTATTGCCGGGCTGATGGTAGGCCGCACACCGGAATATCTCGGCAAGAAGATCGAAGCCTATGACGTGAAGATGGCAATGCTCGTTGTGCTTGTATTTCCGCTTGTCATCCTGGTTTTCACAGCGATTTCGTCGGTGAGTGGATTCGGGACTTCCAGCATTAGCAATCCCGGACCCCATGGGTTGACCCAGATTCTCTATTCCTTCACATCGCAGGCAGGCAACAACGGCTCCGCGTTTGCCGGCCTGAACACGAACACGCTCTGGTACAACGTCGCGGGCGGCTTCACCATGCTGATTGGCCGCTTTCTCATGATCATTCCCATGCTGGCCGTCGCCGGCAATCTGGCGCAAAAGAAGTATGTTCCGCCGTCGCTGGGGACATTTCCAGTGACCACGCCGCTCTTCAGCGCATTGCTCATCGGAGTGATTCTCATCGTAGGGGCGCTGACGTTTTTCCCGGCGCTCAGCCTGGGACCGATTCTGGAGCACTTGCTGTTACAGGCAGGAAAGGTTTTCTGAGGTTCGCACATGGCTAAGAGTCCGAAGAAGAAAGCCTGGGATTTGAAGATCGTGCGTCGCGCGATCCTGGATTCCTTCCTCAAGCTGGATCCACGGCACATGATGGGCAATCCGGTCATGTTTGTCGTGGAAATCGGCAGCGTGATCACCACGGTGTTGCTGGTCGGCGACAAGGTCAATTTTGGCTTCAATCTGCAGATCACGCTCTGGCTTTGGTTCACCGTTTTGTTCGCTAACTTTGCCGAGGCCATGGCTGAAGGCCGCGGCAAGGCGCAAGCCGACACGTTGCGGAAGGCCCGTTCGGAAACAATCGCCCATCGCATTGTTGACGGCGGAGGGACGGAACAGATTCCCAGCTCGAAGTTGCGTTCCGGAGATATGGTCCTGGTCTCTGCCGGAGAATTCGTGCCGTCGGATGGCGAGATCATCGAAGGCGTCGCGTCGGTGGATGAGTCTGCTATCACCGGTGAGTCTGCGCCCGTCATTCGCGAGGCGGGCGGTGATCGCTCTGCCGTGACCGGCGGAACGCGCGTCCTTTCCGACCAGATCAAAGTCAAAGTTACTTCCAACCCCGGCGAAACTTTTCTGGATCGCATGATCGCACTTGTAGAAGGCGCCGAGCGGCAGAAGACGCCTAACGAGATCGCGCTCAACATCTTGCTCGCCGGCTTGACCATCATCTTCCTGCTGGCGGTTGTGACTTTACAGCCCTTCGCGATTTATTCGGGATCGCCACAGACCGTGTTCGTTCTGGTCTCGCTGCTGGTCTGCCTCATTCCCACGACTATTGGCGGCCTGCTGTCTGCCATCGGAATCGCCGGTATGGACCGGCTGATCCAGCACAATGTTCTGGCGATGTCGGGTCGGGCCGTCGAGGCCGCCGGTGACGTGGACACCTTGCTATTGGACAAGACCGGAACCATCACTCTGGGCAATCGCCAGGCGTCGGAGTTCATTCCCGCTCCGGGCGTGACTGAAAGGGAAATGGCCGACGCGGCCCAACTCTCGTCGCTGGCAGATGAGACGCCGGAAGGCCGGTCCATTGTGGTTCTGGCAAAGGAGAAGTACGGGCTGCGCGGACGCGAACTGGCGTCGCAGGAGATGGAGTTCGTGCCGTTCACTGCCCAGACACGCATGTCGGGCGTAAATATGAACGGCAACGAGATCCGCAAAGGAGCTACTGACGCCATCACTCGATACCTCGCGGCCAATGGCTCCGAGATGCCGGCGGAGGTGCGTTCCAGTGTCGAATCGATCGCGCGCTCTGGAGGCACACCGTTGGTGGTTGCTGAAAGACAGCGCGCGCTTGGCGTAATTCACCTCAAGGACATCGTGAAGGGCGGCATGCAGGAGCGCTTCGACCAGTTGCGCGCCATGGGCATCAAGACGGTGATGATTACCGGCGACAACCCGCTGACCGCCGCAGCGATTGCGCGCGAGGCCGGCGTGGATGACTTCCTCGCCGAAGCTACGCCCAAGGACAAGATGGACCTGATCCGCCGCGAACAGTCGCAAGGGAAGCTGGTCGCCATGACCGGTGACGGCACCAACGACGCTCCGGCGCTCGCACAGGCGGACGTCGGCGTGGCCATGAACACGGGCACCCAGGCGGCCAAGGAAGCCGGCAACATGGTTGACCTCGATTCGAACCCAACCAAGCTCATCGAAGTGGTTGCTATTGGCAAGCAGTTGCTAATGACCCGCGGCTCGCTGACCACGTTTTCCATCGCCAATGATGTGGCGAAATATTTCGCCATCATCCCGGCGATGTTTGCGGGAACGTTTCCGGTGCTGAATGCGCTGAACATCATGCACCTGAGGACACCGCAATCGGCGATACTTTCGGCGGTAATCTTCAACGCTATTATCATCATCGCGTTGATTCCGCTGGCGTTGCGCGGCGTGTAGTATCGCCCGATGGGTGCGGCAGCGCTTTTGCGCCGCAACTTGTGGGTTTATGGCGTAGGCGGAATCATTGTGCCGTTCCTCGGGATTAAGTTGATTGACGTGCTCATCACGCGTGTGGGGCTGGCGTAAAGGCGGAAGACTATGAAGCAGAATCTTAAGATTGCAATCCTCATGACCTTAGTCACGACGGTCCTGCTCGGGGTTATTTATCCGCTGGTTGTGACCGGGCTGGCGCAAGTGCTCTTCCGCGACAAGGCGAATGGGCAACTTATTGTCCGTAACGGCACGGTTGTCGGCTCGCGAATCATCGGACAGGGATTCACGCAGGCGGGCTATTTGCACTCGCGTCCATCGGCGGCAGGGAATGGCTATGACGCAGCCAACTCCGGCGGCTCGAATCTCGGTCCGACCAATCACGTGCTTATTGACCGCGTTAACGGTGATGTGGCACGTCTGCAGGCCGAGAATCCCGGACAGCCAGTTCCGATCGACCTGGTGACGACTTCGGCGTCCGGATTGGATCCAGACATCACACCCGCGGGAGCAGAATTCCAGGTTCCGCGCCTCGCTCGCGAGCGTGGCTTGAGCGAAGATCAGGTGCGCCAGATCATTCGCCAATATACCCAAGGCCGGCAGCTTGGATTTCTGGGCGAACCGCGCGTCAATGTGCTGGAAGTGAATCTGGCGCTGGACGAGTTGAAGCCGATGCCGGCCAAGTAAGCCATCAATCCGAAATTCACACTCCTTTCACACGGGCGGATGATTGTCGATTGTCCGTAACCGCTAAAAGCCCATAGACTAAGAGCGCCGTAGCAGAGGAGACGATTTTGTCCGAGGCGATTGTTCAGGCCAACGCGGTCGAGAAGTATTATCCGCAACCCGATGGCAACAACATCGAGGTAACTGCGCCAACCGATCTCGAGATCTGGCCAGGGAAGATTGTCTGCCTGCTCGGCCCATCGGGTTCGGGAAAATCCACGCTTCTGCGAATGCTGACTGGGCTCTCAAAGCCGTCGTCGGGAGAAGTGTTATGGCACGGCAAGGCGATGGACGGCCAAATCCCGAATGTTTCCATCGTCTTCCAGAGCTTCGCGCTTTTTCCGTGGCTGACGGTGCTGGAGAATGTGGAGGCGCCGCTGGTGGCACGCGGCCAGGGCGCGATCGAGCGCCACAAGCGGGCCCTGAAGATGATCGACACAGTCGGCCTCGACGGCTTCGAAACCGCATATCCAAAAGAGCTTTCCGGCGGGATGAAGCAGCGCGTCGGCTTTGCTCGCGCGCTGGTCGTCGAGCCGGAGGTGCTCTTCATGGACGAACCTTTCTCGGCGCTCGACGTTCTCACCGCCGAGAACCTTCGCTCCGAGCTGCTGGAGCTGTGGCTCAACAAGAAGATGCCTACCACCAGCATCTTCATCGTGACCCACAACATCGAGGAGGCGGTGCTGCTGGCTGACCGCGTCATCGTGCTGGGCCGCAATCCGGCGCGCATTCGCTCCGACTTTGAGATCGACATTCCGCAGTACCGCGATCGCAAGGCGCCTCGCTTTCTGGCGTACGTTGACTACATCTACAAGACGCTGACGCGACCCGAGGAGGAAGCTGCGGTCCCGGGCAAAGCGGCCCAGGAACCGGGCGAGGGCCAAACGCGCCAGCGGACCAAGTTCCAGATGCTGCCGCACGCGCGTCCCGGCGGCATCGCAGGTTTCATGGAGCTGCTCACCGACCGTGGTGGCCGCGACGACCTTTACAAGCTCGCCGACGAGCTGGCGATGGACGTGGACGATTTGCTTCCAATCGTTGACGCGTCTGTGATGCTCGGATTTGCTGTGCTGCATGAGGGCGACGTCGAGATCACGCCGGAAGGCCGCAGATTTGGTGAGGCGGACATCCAGACGCAGAAGGCCATCTTCCGCGACGCTGCTCTGAAGCACGTGGCCATTTTGCGCCTCATTGAGAACACACTGCACGCCAAGCGCGACCACGCCATCGGCGAGGAATTCTTCCGCGATATCCTCGACGAGCACTTCAGCTCCGATGAAGTCGAGCGCCAGTTCCAGACCGCGTTGAACTGGGGGCGCTACGCGGAAATCTTCGACTACGACTCCGAAACCGGCCGCATCTTCCATCGCGAGGAAGCCGATTCTGAGGCGGTGCCGATTGACCGGTGAGACCTGATGGCGCGCGGCACGTGGCAACCCATTCGCATTTTGGGCAAGGGACCGTGGTCGCTGCTGCCGGCGCAAACCTGGTCGGTGCTTACCGACTTCGT
Source organism: Candidatus Korobacteraceae bacterium (assembly GCA_052147365.1). Taxonomy (GTDB): domain Bacteria; phylum Acidobacteriota; class Terriglobia; order Terriglobales; family Acidobacteriaceae; genus Bog-257. Next base: position 17,073 of record JBKQKT010000224.1, read on the forward strand.
CATCTTCGCCGCCGGGCTGTCGCTGTTTTACGCAGTGTTGGTGCTGGCGCGCACATGGTTCGGACCATTCAATCCGCACGTTGTGATCTCGCGCGATCCCACGAAGCTTCCGGTTTACGCGGCGTATTCGCTGTTGCGCATCACCGTCGCGTACGTTCTCTCGCTCGTGTTCACGTTGGTTTACGGCTACGTTGCCGCTTACAACCCGCGCGCTGAGCGCATCATGATTCCGCTGCTCGACATCCTGCAATCGATTCCGGTGCTCAGCTTTCTGCCCGGCGTGATGCTGGCAATGGTTGCGCTGTTTCCCAATCACCAGATCGGCGTGGAGATGGGAGCAATTCTGCTCATCTTCACCGGCCAAGTCTGGAACATGGCTTTCAGCTTTTACTCGTCGCTGAAGAGCATTCCGCGCGACATGCGCGAGGCCGCCAAGATTTACCGCTTCAATTGGTATCAACGCTTCACGCAGTTCGAGTTGCCGTACGCCGCGATCGGTCTGGTTTGGAATTCCATGATGTCGGTTGCAGGCGGCTGGTTTTTCC
>JBKQKT010000225.1:0-7129 GCA_052147365.1 Candidatus Korobacteraceae bacterium
TGAGACAGTGTTCCTGACGTCGTGGGCAGAACGTAACGCAGCCCCACGTAGACCATGCTCAAATGTGCATTCTTGGGCGCCCCGGGAGCGACATACCAGGGGGCGCGAGTCAAGTAGGAATACTGTGTGTAAGCCTGCAGCGCTCCGTGCCTGGGATTCTTCCAGAAGGTACTGATCCAATCAAATGTTGCCTGCTGGATAGCTCGGTTGTTGGTGTTGGGGGAGCCAAATCCACCAAACCCGATGATTGTTCCAGGTTTCATAGTATCGGTAGTGTCAGGAAAGAAGTTCCGTCCGAAATAATCTGCCCCGTAGTAAACGGCAAACGCGTTTTTTGGAGTCGCTCTCCACTCAAGGCCCGCAGAGCCAGCTCCAGCGTGCACCATAGAAAGACTGACGTCAGTACCGGCAAGATTAGGGCGAACCACCAGTTGCGGCCCGGTTGCGACCAGGTAGTGAGCCCCACCGTCGCTCCAAAATGCGTTGGCGAGGACAACGAGCTTGTTGGGGACGAGTTCGTAGTTTGCAGCAATTTCACCCCCTCCACCGAAAACGCTGTGTGTTCTGAAGGCGGTTGATCCGATGGGCACCACCGAGGCGTGCGCTCCTGTGACCAGGCCGGTAAGCTCTGCATGGAAATGCCGACCCGAGAAATCTCTGTCGTAGGTAACTTTGGAGAGAATGTCGGGCATGAGATTGGCTGCGCCGGGATTGTTATTGTTGTCAAACAGCGAACCAATAGAAGTGAAGCCAACCGGAAGCGCAACGTAGTTACCGATATATTGATTGGGGTCTTCGATGCCGACCCCCATGGCCCAGTGTTCGTTAGCGTGATATGCGACCCGGAACTCGGCAGCCCTGGTGTACGGCACTCCGACCATCAGGTTTTGATCCTCGTTATAGGTGATTGCCAATTCGTTCGGCATTGGGCCGAGGCCGTTACGGTTAGGCGTCAACCAACTCCATGTTTGACCGCCTAGAAACTCCCAGTTTCCACGCTTCACGTCCGCGAAGTAGAGTCGCAGCCGATTGGTCGTGCTGTTTACAGTTTGGTAGACATTAGGAGCGTCGTTGCCGCTGAAATCGGTTTCGAGGTAGGCGATGATCTGGCTACCTGCGAAATTGCCGGCGAACTTCACGTTAAACCGAGAGTATTGTGCTGTGGTACGAAACTCCGTGATCTGTCCCTGAGCCGTGTTGCCGAACGGTATGGATCCAAATGCCGTTGCGATGTTGTTCTGGGTATTGGTGGTACGAAATACGTTCTCGAAATCGACGAAGCCGCCGAGCTCCAAAACCGCGTTGTCAAATTTGAAAGAGCCGGTCGGCGATTTCTCTCCTTTTTCTGTTTGTTGGGCGGGATGCGCGGACGGCTGCTGATCAATGTTCAGCGTGCCATTTGCGCCCGTCTCTCCAAGTTCGTGTGAGGCCAAATCATAAGTTCTTGGCTCAGTTTCAACCGGTACCTGGTTATCCGCAGCCGTAGTCACAGTGCCGGCTTTGGATTGCACCTTCAACGTTTGAATTTCCGCTTGTTGTGCGGCCAGTTGCTTTTGCGTTTGCGAGAGGGCTTCGCGTAAAGCCTGCACCTCCTCAGCCAGGTTCGTGCCATTCGTGGAAAACTTCGGATCCTGACCGCTGTCCTGTGCCAGCACCACGCCTCCCAGGGCCAAGCATGCGAAGAAGAGGTGAGACGTCCTCATATAGGGATCCTTGGACTATGCGGTTCTCCGCGCTCGTCCCGTCTCGCGCAGAAACATACTCAGCAGGATCGCGACTACTATGCTCATCATCCAAAACAGGCCGCCCTCGCGAAAGTGGGCGATATGGTTGGGCGTGTTTGCGATACCTTTGCCAACGAAATCCGCAAAGATGGGTCCAACGAGTGCAGTGACTCCGAAAGTGAGAAAGTTAATCGCGCCTGTAGCACTGCCCTTGACCTCGTCTGGATTGACTTCCTTGACGATGGTGTAAGGAATCATCGCCGCCCCCGAAGCTATTCCAAAAAACAAGCAGCCCATTACAGCCGCCGTGTGGCCGGTAGTGAAAGCGATGCCCGCAGCGGACAACAGCATCATGGCCGCACCCGCTATGAGCACAGGCTTGCGACGGCCGATCCGATCCGCGAGCCAGCCCATCAGGGGACAACCAATTACCCATCCGAGTGGAATAAGGGAACCTGTAACCACAGCGTTGTGATAGCTGAACATCCTGTCGCGCTGGAAGAAGGCAACCCCCCAAGTCATGTCGCCGATGGTCGTGGGCACAAACAGGAGTCCTGCCACCGCCCCGCACAGGTACGACTGGGGATTTCGAAATACGACCGAGTAAGGGCGCAGCACCGACGCCCAGCCGGAACTCACGCTAGGTGGGCGGGTCTCGGCAGGAGCAATTGCGAACAGCAACACTCCGATTGTGAGACTCGCGACGCCAAGCGAATGCCAAACCGTTTGCCATGCGACGCCATTTTCGAGCAGAGGCCCCACTACGAACTGACCTGCCGCTCCTCCCAGCATCCCGAGGCACTGTGTGACACCGATGGCGGTGGCGAGCCAGCGCGCCGAAAAGCCGTGCGTCGCAAGATAGACGGCGCCGGTAAAGGCGAACGCCGACCCGGCGCCTTGCAGGAGTCTTCCAGCGTATCCGGCTGTCGCGCTTGAGAAGCTAAAGAGCAGACAGCCTACCGCCAGAACGAAAATGCCGATAGGCACAGCCCTTTTCGCACCTACCCTATCCAGCGCTGCACCGGCGACAAAGCTGCTAAGCGAATAGGTGTAGTAGTAGCTCCCGAGAATCGCACTAACGCCCACCGCGGTCGTGCCGAACGCCAACGACAGGTGCGGGATCATGACCGCAGGCGCGGATCTCGCGGCGTATTCGAGAAAGTAAAAACACAAAGCAAGCGCCCACGCATATTGGAAGGCCCGAATGCGCGAGGCGCTGGTTGCTTCGTAAGTGATGGAGGAGGCCGTGATCGGTTGTGTTGTCATGTAAATACCTCAAAACTTCCTGACCCTAGCGAAAAAGGTTGACCTTAGCGAGATCGACGACTTCGTCGGCACGTCCGTTGAGCACCGCTTTGACCATGAAGAGGCCGAAACCCTTGGCTTCCTCATACGTAATCGTTGGCGGCATCGAAAGTTCCTGACGGGCCACTGGAACCTCGACCAACGCCGGGCCGTCGTAACTGAGAGCTCGCGCGATCATGGGTTCGACCTGATCCGGAGTTTCCGCCTTCAGGCCGAGAAGTCCGGATCCTTCTGCGATCTTTGTGAAATCCGGGTTGTGCAGGTCCGTGGTGAAATCCAGGATGCCGGTCGCCGTCATTTCCAGTTCGACAAATCCCAACGCGTCGTTCTTGAAGACGATTATCTTTATCGGCACTTGATGTTGGCGAAGTGTGAGCAGATCCCCCATCAGCATCGCCAGGCCGCCATCACCCGACATCGCGATCACCTGCCGGCCAGGATGGCTGACCTGCGCCCCGATGGCTTGAGGCATCGCGTTGGCCATCGAACCGTGGATGAAGGAACCCATGATCCTTCGTTTCCCGTTCATGGTGAGATAGCGGGCGGCCCAAATCGTCGGAGTTCCCACGTCACAGGTGAAAATTGCGTCTTCGGCTGCGAGCTTATCGAGCACGCGCGCGACATACTGAGGATGGATCGGTTTCTTCCCGGGCTCGCCTGTCGCCAGGTCGTCGAGCCCCTTGCGGGCCTCGTGATAGTGCTCCAGAGCTCTCTTCAAATGCGCTTCATATGGATTCTGCTTCAACTTCGGCAAGAGGGCCTGAAGGGTAGTTTTCGTGTCACCTACGAAGCCGAAGTCAAGCTTGGCACGGCGCCCGAGCTGTTCGCCGCGAATGTCGATCTGCACAACGGTGGCGTCCTGAGGATAGAACTGTTGATACGGAAAGTCGGTGCCGATCATCAGCAACAGATCACAGTTCATCATCGCGAAATAGCCGGAAGAGAAGCCCAGCAGTCCGGTCATGCCCACGTCGAACGGGTTGTCGTACTCGATAAATTCCTTCCCACGCATAGCATGGACGATGGGGGCTTGCAGCTTGCCTGCGAGTTCGATCAGTTCATCATGAGCTCCCGCACAGCCGGCGCCCCCGAGAATGGTGATCCTTTCCGAGCGATTCAGGAGGTCGGAGAGTAGGTTGAGTTCGTCCTCAGAGGGACAGACCGTAGGCTTGGCCTCGGGAAAGTGCACTCTTGGAGTTTCGTGGACTGCATCTCGCAACGCCACATCGCCTGGCAGGGCGACGACTGCAACACCGCGGCGCGAGATGGCAGTCTGCATCGCAATCTCGAGTATGCGGGGCATCTGCGCCGGCTGCGAAACCAGCTCACAATAGTGGCTGCATTGACCGAAGAGATACTCAGGATGAGTCTCCTGAAAATATCCGCTGCCGATTTCAGTGCTTGGAATTTGTGCCGCGATAGCGAGGACGGGGACACGGCTGCGGTGGCAATCGTAAAGCCCGTTGATTAAGTGCAGATTGCCGGGGCCGCAGCTGCCGGCGCAGACCGCCAAGCTCCCCGTGAGGTGCGCTTCTGCCCCGGCGGCAAAAGCTGCTACCTCCTCATGGCGCACATGGATCCACTGGATATTCTTCCGCGTCCGGATGGAGTCGGTGATGCCGTTCAGCGAATCGCCGCTGACGCCATAAACTCTCTGAACTCCTGCTTCCACTAGAACGTCTACGAGCAGGTCAGCTACTCTCTTTGGCATATTTTTCCTTTCTGGAACTACCCCACTTGAAGCTAGCGTTCTTGCCACGACGTGGAGCAACTGTGTCTCCATAGCTTGAGCTCGGCTAACCGGCTGATCTGCTCATTCCAAACGGACGCGTCGAAGACGCTGTCTAGAATTTCAACGAATCGTGCCTAGCTTTCGACGCAATGCCAACAGGTTGGCACCTGACGCTTGGAGTTCCCGCTGACATCGGACCCGTGCGGTCACTTATAAGGACAGAGTCTCTGGGGGTTATCGCGGCTCCTCCAAGCTGTCTCATAATCGACCCGCGCTTGCGGCGCTGCTTGAAGCACACCAGCGTTTGGTTGGACGACAGGTTCGCGAGGCAATCGCTCAGGAATATCCATCTTCGGATAACACATCGAGAAGAAGATACCGAATAAAGGCCCTCCGCCTTTTGTCCCTGGGCTTAAGTAAAAATGCCCCAAACTTCCCTAGTGGAATGGGGCACGATATGAAGGCTGTTTGATGCTTACTTTGCGCTGGCTGTCTGGACGCCTGTGTCGGATCCAGCAACCGAACTCGCTGCGGGATCGGCGGCGTTGCTTGTCTGCGCCGCCCCTTTGGTATTGTGCTTCGCGGAGACCCCCTGCTGAGTTGGTTCATCGGCAGGCAGGCACTGGTATTCGGGATAAGACGTGCAGCGACGCGCCTGGTCCATGGCGGCACAAGATTCCTTTGCTTCCGGACGAAGCCTTCTCGCGCGAGAGTCCGGATTGGGATCACGACGTGCAGAGAAAGCATCCAAAGGTAAATGGTGAACGTGTGCCGCAGTGACCGGGTGACAATCTCCGGGTTACACGAAGAGACGAGGCGGAAGACAATCGGCGGCTTCTTGTCATTGGCAAGCCGAGATACATCGGCTTGCGCAGTTTCCCATCAGAGCTATGGGCTTGCGAGGGCCAGAAGAGAGTTCACCTTGACGACAGTCGAATTGGTTCCATTCGGGCCCTGTGGTATCGCTTGTGTGGCGAATTGAGAAATCGCACCTTTCCTGAAAACAAGGCAATGGGTTGAACCGCCGAATTGGAAATACCCGATCTGGTCTCCCTTTCTTACCTTACTGTTCTCCTCGACAGTAACCACGCACGAAGAGACTTCTGCCATTCCGACAGTAACCAGGCACATCAGGCCGATCGGTCCGTCTGCCTCTATGAAGACGAGGGCCCGGGTAGCCGTATGGGCGATGTAGCCCTGCGAGTTGTTGGGACCTGTGGGGTCAAATCCTTCAGAGGGTGCTTCAGCATAATAGGTACCGTCCACGTGATGTATCTTCTTGATCCTGCCGGAGACCGGGCTGTGCCAACGATGGTAGTTATCAGCACTGAGGAATGCCTGGTATACCGTACCGCCCACAAACTCGCCGACAAACAACCCGTCGAGCATGTGCTTCAGAGAATAAGGCTGGGACTTAACCCAGAAGGTGTCGTGTTCCTTCACCTCTGTGCTGATTGCAAAAGGAGCGGATTCACATGCGTTGACGATTACCTTGTCGTTATCAGGCTCGGCCACCGGACGAACACCAGGTTTGAGCTGCCGGGTAAAGAAGTCGTTCCAGGACTTGAAGCCAAAGTAGGGATCTTTGGGATCGTGAATGAAATCTTCCAACTGCAGTGCTTTTAAAGCTGCCGGTGACAACCAGCCATGTTCTGAGGTGTTCAGAACATAACGGGAATCCGGCGAGTCCAGATACTCACCCCACACTTTCAGCAGCTTCTTGAACATTGCGTTCACCTTCGGAGACAGAAACGCGGCGAATCCTGCCTGTGTGATCATCGGAAAATCCAAAATGGCGTTAATTGGGGTGCCCACCATACCCGTTGTATTGAAGTCGGGAGCCGTGGTAAGGAGGTGATTCATCACCCCCAGCATCTGCTGACAGTTTTGCAGTTTGATATCGCCACTGCCGGGAGGCACAGGAAACGCCGGCTGTTGTTCGAACATCTGCGTGAAGTACATGTACATCTCTGGGTCGTTTTCGATCTCTTCGCGAAATTCTTCGACCACCGGGCGGAAGGGGGCTTTCTTGCTCTCCGCCGCGTCAACAGCCTTTTTCAACCACTCGTTGAGGTGTTTTGGATCGGAAGGCAACCAGCAGCCGAGGCGAGCTGTGCGCCTATGCGCGGAGTGATGTCTGGAGTGGTTCATAGTTTCCTCTCGATGAATGCGGGTTGAGCACTACTTCTCATTGTGAACCAAGGAGACAGATTAAACTGCATAAAACTTCTAATTGGGAAAAAGCCACTGGTGCCAACTGATGATGATAAGGCGCAAGCTCGGGTTGAGAGGAACTGGGTTGATAATTGGTGATAATGACCTGGGGAGGAATATGGGGGATTGCCGACGCTAATACACTAACGATGGC
>JBKQKT010000226.1:0-10182 GCA_052147365.1 Candidatus Korobacteraceae bacterium
AAAAGGTCTTCGGCGCTCGCATTCTGAGCCTGGGTGACGGCAACGCGCCCGCGTACCTTCAGCTTGCGAATATCTGGATGATTCTGAACGTTGGGGGCGGGCCGACCCCGGATAAGCCGACGGTAACACTTAGCGTCCCCGACCCCAATCACATCAACAGCTTTATGAATTTCCGCGTTGCGGATATTCAAGCGTGCTATCAATTATGGAAAAGTCGAGGAGCCGAGTTCATCACGGAGCCAATACCCAAGTACGGCGAGATTCGCTGCTACATCCGCGATCCTGACGGTTATATCATCGAAGTCGGACAGAGCACTACCCTCACCTACGGTTAACGCTCGGCCCGGACGGGATCAGCTATGGCTGACTGCTCTTGGCTCCACTCACGAGAAGAACCTCGGCCGGGAAACTCATCCCCTGCTCTGTGGAATAACCCCGAAAGGCTTCGAGCACTTCGCGCTTGGCATCATTCAGCTGCTCGTTGGAAAGCATGGCCAGCTTATCCCGAAGCTTCTCCGACATTTCGCAGCGCAGTGTACAAAAGTCTTCTACCGGAACCTGCGCTTGTATGGCGAATTGGAAGAGGCGTTCGGATGCAATCATCGCGCCGGCCTCGGCAACAATCTGGGCTAACTTGCCAGGACCGGCGAAGCGGAACGCGTCGGGAGCATCCGGCGCAAGTAGCGGCGACTCAACATACCGATCGATGACTCGCGAGAGCGTGTAGTGGAACGGATTTCGTTCAGCGAAATGCCAGACCGCCAGGGCAAATTTCCGCCCCGGCTTGAGCACTCTCAACATCTCGCGAACTCCGTCAACAGGTGAGGGAAAGAACATGACCCCGAAGCGGCTGATCACAGCATCGAAGGTATTTGTTGGAAACGGCAAATGGTCGGCAAAGGCGACCTCAAATTGTGCATTGTTTAACCCAAGACGATATGCTGCCCGACGAGCGGCTGCAACCATCTCAGGAACCGGATCGATCCCAAAGACCTTGCCTTCCGGCCCTACTAAGGCAGCCACGCTCAATGCCGGCTCCCCAGGACCCGTAGCAACATCCAGAACCGTGTGCCGATTGCCAATCTGAGCATCCTCGACAAGAGCTTGCGTAATGGGCGCAAACATCTGCCGAATGACTTCAGCGTGCTTCTCCCAATACGGAGCAGAAGCGCCCCATCGCTTGATGACTTCTTGGTCAGGTTGCATTAGAGCGGTACTTACTTAGCCGGAACCGAGAGGTCTTCGAGACGAGCGCCCTTTTTGGAAACGTAGAAGGCCAGCGCCTTCACAGGCGCGTTGCTGCTGGCGTTCTTAACGTTGTGCACTTCGCCGGCGACGGTGGTGAACGACTCGCCTGCCTTCAGGGTCACCGCGGGCTTGCCCTGAACTTCCAGGGTCACCGAGCCCTCCTGGATATACACAATCTCGTTGCCCGATTGCGTGTGCTTGCCGCTTTCTGCGCCGGGCGGCACGATACGCTGCACCAGGATGGCTTCCCACCCCGGCGCGCCCTTCAGTGCCGTTCGTTGCAGAACAGTACCGCCTTTCAAATTGTCTTGGGCGCTCAACATCTGGCTACCCAGCAACCCCAGCGCAACTCCCAATTGCAATATGACCATAACCAATAAGTTAATGCGCTTCATGCAGGCTCCTTTCGCAAAACAGCGAATACTAACACATGAAGACCGGCTCATCATCAATCGTGATATCACAAATGACTGCTCACTTGCTGGGCGAGGCGCGCGCGGAAGTACTAGTGGACAACATCTCTGCGGAAAGGTAAGTTGATTCTCACTGACCTCTGCCCATCGCTACGCGAACAAGCCCGTACTGGAATCGAAGTGGCAGCGGCCTGCGATCATTCTCCGAGAGGGTGAGCTGTGGTAAAGCCTGAAAAGACCCAACGAGTCTTTACCGTGCTGGTCACTTGGGGCGTACTTCTGGCGGTCTTCGGCGTGTATCAATGGTCCTTCGTAAAGACCCAGAAGGAGTTTCTGGAGAGAGAGGCGTTTCGGACCCTGTCGGCGGTTGCGGGCAGGCTGAAAGCACAGGTTGAAAAGGCGCAGAAGTCCTTTTCGTCGTTCTTGAAGCTCTCGGAGGTCGAGAAAAAGGATCCAGAGGTGCTCGCCTCGTATCTTCGCAGTTATCTCGACATCAAGGGCAAAAAGACTCAGGATGAAGCAATAGTAGCCGCGCAGAAGTGTGCGTCCTCCGAATTACTTCAGGAATTACTACTCAAATCAGACCGCCTGACACTGTCGATCTATTGTTATGGTTCCGGCAAGCCCAACGCCGATCAGTCCAATCGGATCGATATCCTGAGCTACGATATAACCCCCGACGTATCCACCTTCAGCGGTAGCAACGGACAAGACGATATCTTTGACGACGTTCTCGTGGCCGACCGTAACGGACGCGTCCTATTTCAGTATTCCCAGACAGGACCGCAGAATTCTCAGGCAGGAACTCCCATTGCCAGCTTGAAATCTCTGCTGGCTAGCGGCGAGGCAGCGTCGAAACCGGGATCAACCAGCCCCTCTTCAGACAGTCCATCCAGTCCGCAGGCTGGCACTGCGCTATACAAGTTGGCCCAGTCCAGCGCAGTCACTGATGTTGTGCTGGCCGATGTGAACTATAAGTTGTTTTCCCAACCGGTTCACCTGCCCCTAGGCAGCGGCTCGGTTGCAGAAGGCACGGCGGACGTGCTGGTTTGTGCGCTGGTGAACACCGGGCGCTTCGACAAAGAGAGCCATGCCGTCCCCTACTCCAAGGTCATCTGGGCCGCCATGATCGGAGTGCTGCTCTTCAGCTTGAGTTGGCCGCTGTTCAAACTCCGCTATATGAGCGACACCGAGCGCTTTAGCGTGAAGGACGGCTGGTTCCTGGCCTTCGCGATTTTCCTCGTGTCCACCTCGGGGACCCTCATGCTACTCAACTCGAGTTACACCGTGCAGGCAAGGCACGTTCAAGATCGAACGCTCAAGCAGTTGGCCGACCGAATCAAACGTAATTTCGATATAGAAATGGTGGAGGCCCTGGCGGAACTTCAACAACTGCGGCCAGTGGCCACGCGCGCGCCCAGCCACAACGGGGCTCGAGGGACTGCACTTCTTCTGCCCAATTACCTGATCGACGATGATGCTCAGTTGGATTGCTATCCATTCTTCGAAGCGGCCTTCTGGACCGACGAAACCGGGCAGCAGATCCTGAGACTTGATGTCAGGGGCTCGTCCACTCCGGCAATTAACGTTAGTTCGTTCCCGTTCTTCCAGGCAGTCAAGAAAGCCGGCAGCCTGACGCCTGAGCCCCAGTCTGATTCAGGGGCGATCCCGCCGTGCCCAATCCCGCCACCTGATTCGCAGTACCAAGCTCGGCAACAATTCGACAATATCTTCAGTTCCAATCACGCCTACATTGACCCTGTGTTGTCCAGGACCACCGACGAATTCTCGGTGGTCCTGGCAAATGCACGTCCGGATGCGTCGGGGATTGAAGGGTTAGCGATGAAACCCATGTCCCTGGTCGATCCGGTACTGCCGCCGGGCTACGGCTTCGCTGTGATTGATGGCGACTGCAAGGTCTTGTTTCACAGCCAGTCGTTCCGCAACATGAGGGAAAATTTTTGCCAGGAGTCGAAAGACCGTTACGAACTCAAGCCCGTCCTTCTGAGCGCGGTGGACAACCCAATGGATGTCTCCTACCTGGGTCAAACCGAGCGTGCCTATGTGACGGAGATTAGCTCAACGCATTTTGCTGCCGGACCTGCGTTCGTAATTGTGTTTCGCCAGCCTGGAGTTCAACTAACCCTTAATCTGGCCATCATTCTTGTCTGCTCCATCCTGCTGGGAGCATATTTCGCCGTTCTAGTGCTCATTGCGCTGCTTCATTTAGCGCTGCGACGCCCGTTCGGGCTGATCTACCCGCCGGAGTTCATCTGGCCCCAGCCGAGGGAGGCCCTGAATTATCTTGAGCTATTCGTTGCTAACGGCGCGATGGTATTGGCGTTCTCGAGTCTTTACAAATACTTGTTCGAAGCACCATTACTGGCGATGAGTCTTGCTATTCCTGCCATCGCAACTCTGTTCCTGGTGCTTAAGCTCTCACCCGGCAAGGAAAGGCTCTTCCCAATAGGAGCAGTTCTTTTCCTCAGCGGAGCTGTCCTCTTCATCGGCGCCACAGTACAGACGCCACGAGGAATGTTGTTGTGGTTCAAGCCGGGCATGCCGGCGTCACTGGCCTGGGGGTTGCTGCTCCTGCTCATGGGTGTCGCGGCCGTTCTCCTGTCAGGCAGGCGGCCCTGGAGCAGGAAAACCATCCGGCAGAGTAGCAAGATACGCATCATGCACTTTGACAAAGAGCCAGCTTGGTTCAAAACCATGCCGCGCTTGTTCAAACACGCGTGGGTCTGGTCTGGCCAGAAGCGGTCGTGGCTCAAAGAACTCCGTCGAAAGAACTACGGCGTGGCTTATACCCTCATGTGTGTCAGCGTTATAGTGGCCGTCGCGGTCGTGCCGTCCGTGGGGTCCTTTAAGTACGCGTACGATTCTGTGATGGAACTCTCGCTCAAGCACGATCAACTGGATCTATCGGAAACCTTGCTGGCACGCCGGGACCGTATACGCACGTACTACGAGAACATAAAACTTCCGAAGGACAAGAACCTAATAGAGAAACGGTGCGCAGAGTATCTGGACCGATATGACCTCAGTGGCTTCAAGGTGGCTTGGGATTGGAATTGCACGGCAGAGCAGTCTGGGAACGACCAGGGTGAAAACCGCGCCGAGGTAAATGACTGGAGGGAGAACCTTAATGATTTAATCGAGAGGAGAATCGCGACGGCGACTCTGAACTTCCCGTCGAACCAACTGGGCTCGGAAATGAGCAAACTGGGGCTGGCTTCCACGAATATCAGCAAGGCATGGGAGCATTCCTGGGAAGAACCTCTTCCGTGGCAATTCAAGCTGGAATGGAAGTCCACATCGAGAATGCCCAACCTCCAGATTGTGTCCGCATACCCGCAGTGGCAAGGTCTGCAGTGGTGGGCAGTGGTGGGGCTGGGTTTGTTATTCGTCATCCTGGCATGGTGGATCCTGGGCCTGGCAAGAAATATCTTCTTCATTGGAGTTGAACCAGCCCCGCCCTGGGAAGATCTTAACTGGACGTCTGCAACGGATATCCGGATGAACTACCTCCTCCTCGGCCACGCAAAATCCGAAAAATCGCAGTGGCTCAAGTCGGTCTTGGCGGACGGACATTCGCAGTGGGTTGATGCCCGCGCGGAATTGAAACAAATGATCGCGAACCCCGCCTACAAAACTACTGTGGACAAGACCGGCATATTGGTTCTGGATCAGTTTGACTACAACTTGTGGGACAGCCAGTACAACGACAAACGACTGGAACTGCTCGAGAACCTGGTGTATGAGGCCGGCGAGGACTTCAAAATCCTGGTGGTGTCCACGGTGGATCCGCTCTACTTCCTGACCGAAGGCGGCCCCGATGTTTTGTCGAAGGAGGGAACAGACCCGCGACGGCTACTTGATCGCTGGGCCAGGGTGCTAAGCAGATTCAAGATAGGGTGTCCGCCCGAGCCAATGACGAAACTTTTCATCAAGCGATTCGTCCGCTTCATTGAAGAACATCCAGAAAAGCGGGCGGGTGAGTTTGTGGTTTGGGTCTGCGCAGAATGCAATTGCACTACGATGCTGCGCCGGATTGGGATCGATCTCTTTAACGAATTTCGCCAGAGCAAGAAAAATACCCGCGAAGAGGTGGTGAGCATTGTCCTTGATCGCGCCGCATCGTATTACCACGTTCTCTGGACGAGCCTGGCCTTCTCCGAACGTCAAGTGCTTTACCAATTAGCACTCGACGGATGGACCAATGCGAAAAGCACGGAGACGGTTCAGCAGTTGGAAAGAAAGCAGTTGATTTATAAGGGCCCGATGTACCGCATCATGAACGAGAGCTTTCGCCGTTTCATCGAATCCCCCGAGCATGAGGCTGAAATTCTGGAATGGCAGAAGGAAGAGAGTGCGAGCACATGGCATGCCTTCCGGACTGTTCTCATCGTGGTCGCCATGGGCGTCGCGGTTTGGATGCTGTATACCCAAGCCGCGCTGTCGCAGACCGTAATCGGTGTGATCGCAGGCAGCGCGACACTGCTTACTGCGATCGGTGGGCTCCTGGGGCGTTTCAAGTCATCCAAGGCGCCAACCGGGGGTTAAGCAACAAATCTGAATCCCCGGAGACATAAACAGCGGTTTTCTATTTTTTTCGGACGTGCAATATCTTTTGCACCTCAGCAACGACTTCTCCGGTTTCGTCTTTCACCTCAACGAGGAAGGTCGGTTCATATTTCTCTTGAGCCGCGAGTTTGTCGCGAATGTCGCCGAGCTGTGCGTCGCTCAGCCGAAATTCTGCTTGGACTTTTCCCCTTCCCGGCTTGCGGAAGCGGATGCTGGCAGCTTTGTCCCAGACGATATAGTCGCGGCCGAGGTTCTCCATAAGCATAAGCATGTAGAACGGGTCGGTCATTGAGTAGAGAGAGCCACCGTAGTGTGTTCCCACATAGTTGCGGTTCCAGGGTCGTAACTTCATCTCCACATCAACCACTCGGCTGGAGCGCCAATGCACGCGAATGCCTGCGCCCAGAAAGGGCGGCCAGATGTTGATGGAACGAAGCATCAGTCGTTGGAGTTTTGTGCTCATCCGTACCCCGGACTCCGCAATCGCGCAGAGTACTCATTTTAGACTTCAAAACCGGTGAGCCGGCGCATTCCTGTATAGCCAGGGCTATTCCGGGTAGAGCGGGCCTTCAGGCCCGCGTCCGACTGCTATTTCCAAGACCCAAGCTTCAGCCTCACTGCACCGCAGCGAGGCTGAAGCAAAAAGGGGCGGCAGCGTTAACGCGGCGCTGAAGCGCCGCTCTACCCGTGCTCCGGATACAGCGACCCAGCAACTGCTCTAGCTAAGTCAACCTTACAAAGGAAGAAGGCCGTCCTGGGGACGGCCTTATGCTGGGCACTGGGGGAGGGAAAACTGGCAGTGGACAGTGGAGGTTGTGTTAGGGAGTCTGCGTCTGCGCCGACGCCGATGCCGATTCTGCCAAGCTGTTGGTCATGAGTCGAACATCCACGCGTCGGTTCTTGGCGCGGCCTGCCGCATTCTTGTTCTCGGCGACCGGATTGTCCTTGCCGAGTCCCAGCAGGTAGATTCGGAACGGAGGAACATCGTACTTCTGCGCGAGGTATCGGATCACAGCATCGGCCCGTCGCCGACTAAGCTGATAGTTGTACTCGGCTGAACCGGTCGCATCGGTGTAGCCCTCTACTTCAATGATGTAGTGCTTCTGGTCCTGAAGCTGCTTTCCGAGGTCGTCGATAGTCTCCTTGCCTTTCGGCGTGAGCTCGGCCCGGTTAAAACCAAAAAGCACGGTAGTCTCGCTGACCGGCTTGTAATTGTCGAGGTTCTCCACGGTTCCCGCGAGGTTGGTTACGCGCTTTCCAGCCAGAGACGCACTCTGGTTGGCCTGGTCAGCAGATTGTCCCGCTGCCGCGGCTTTTTCGTCAGCCGATTGAATGCCTTGCTGAGAACGTGCATCCACGTCCTTGATATCGCGACTGTTTTTCGCGGTCACGTCATCTAATTCATTGACCCGATTAATCGTGGGGTTGATTTGATTGCGCACATAGCTCTTGGTAGCACAACCCATAGAAGCGAAAAGGCCGAGGCCTGCAAGAATGGCCAGCACAGAAGATCGATTCATGAACATTACACTCCCTTCGAAACCAACAGGCGAGAGCCGCTCGCCGCAGCCGTTGAGGTGCAGTCCGAGTGCCATTCGCATGCCAAAACCGCCCTGAAATTCCGACTTGTTTTCAACATTTTGCGCGCACCACCAAAAGCAGCCCGTGGATGGGTGCTATTTCCCAATGGAAAACCTGACTCGGAGAGTAGAATTTTTACCAGGTAGTAACTCCCGCCCGAGTCGTCAAATAATCACCGACATTTCGGGGATTAGTTAGCGGTCATCAGCGCGCTATTCTGGTTCTAGTTGAATGGATTTGCACCAGAAAATTCGAACACTGCCAGCGTCGCCCGGCGTGTACCTGTACAAGAACGCGGACGGCGAGGTCATCTACGTGGGCAAGGCAAACAGCCTGCGCGCCCGCGTGCGTTCATATTTCCTGGAAGGCGCGGCGGAAAACGCCAAGACGGGCACGCTGTTGCGCGAGGCCGTTGACCTCGACTACATCGTAGTGGACAACGAAAAGGAGGCCCTCGCGCTTGAGAATAACCTGATCAAGCAGAAGAAGCCGCGTTATAACATCCTCCTCCGCGACGACAAGACGTATCCCTACATCAAGCTCACTATGGGCGAGCGTTACCCTCGCGTATATCCCACGCGGCGCCTGCGCAAGGACGGCTCCCTCTACTACGGGCCGTTCTTTCCTACCAGCCTCGCGTACCGGCTCGTAGATCTTATCCATCGCCACTTCCTGATTCCGTCGTGCAAGCTCGATCTGAACCGCTACTATCCGAGACCGTGCCTGCAGTACTACATCGGCCGCTGTCTCGGCCCGTGCGTGGAGGGGCTCACCACGCCGGAGCGTTACGCCGAAGCCGTGCACGACGTGAAAATGTTGCTCGAAGGCCGGGGAGCCGATCTGTCGCGCTCGCTGCAAAAACGTATGGTGGCGGCGGCTGAGCGCGAGCAGTTTGAGCTGGCCGCTAAGTATCGCGATTTGATTTCGACCGTCAATCTGCTGGAGCAAAAACAGCGCATCGCCGCTGTCGCGGGCGAGGATGCCGACGTCTTTGGCTATCACTTCGAGAACGGGATGCTGGCCGTGAACCTGTTCCACATGCGCGGCGGCAAGATCATGGACAGGCGCGAGTTCTTTTGGGAAGACCTCGGTGATACCGGCGGCGCGGCATTCGAGCCAGGCGAGTTTTTTTCGGCACTGCTGAAGCAGGTCTATCTCGATCAGCAGTACGTGCCGCACACGATCTACGTTCCTGTGGATTTCGATGACCGCGCGACACTGGAAGAAGTTCTCTCCGAGGGCCAGAAACGGCGGGTACAAATCCACGTGCCACAGCGGGGCGACAAGCGCTCGCTGGTTGACCTTGTGGGGCAGAACGCGAAGCAGGCTTACGACCAGCGCTTCCGCGTGATGAAGCCCGCGGCCAAAGCCATTCAGGAAGCTTTGCAGGACACGCTTATGCTGCCAGAATTGCCCAGGCGCATCGAGTGCTTCGACATTTCACACATCCAGGGCGCGGAGACGGTCGCGTCAATGGTGGTTTGGGAGGACGGCCGCATGAAGAAGTCAGATTACCGTAAGTTCATCATCAAGGGAGTCACCGGGGTGGACGATTTCGCCTCCATGCGCGAGGTGGTCACGCGCCGCTACAAGCGGGTACAAGATTCGGGATCCGCGGCGAGTGCCGATTCTGCGCTTGCTGGGGTGAAAGTCGAAGAGCAAAGGATGCCGAGCTTGGTGCTCATCGACGGCGGCATCGGGCAGCTGCATTCCGCTGCCGAAGCGCTGGAGTCGCTGGGCATTACCAACCAGCCACTGGCCGCCATCGCCAAGCGCGAGGAAATTATCTACGTGCACGGCCAGGAGGACGAGCCCATTGTGCTCGACCGCCACTCGCCGGTGCTGCATCTGGTGCAGCAGGTGCGTGACGAGGCTCACCGCTTCGCCGTGACCTTCCATCGCAAACGCCGCCAGATGCGTGATCGCAAGACTGAACTGCTCGACATCCACGGCGTCGGCGAGCGGACCACCAGACGCCTCTTGCAGCACTTCGGCAGCTTGCAGGCGGTGAAGCAGGCTGATGCGGCGGCGCTGGCATCGGTTGTCAGCCGTTCGCAGGCCAGCGCGATCTTGCGGCATTTCGCGAAGGAAGACGGTACTTAGCTGTTAAGCGCTGGTGCCGGGAGGGGGAGTCGAACCCCCAAGGGCCGAAGCCCGGCGGATTTTGAGTCCGCTGCGTCTGCCAGTTCCGCCATCCCGGCCCGGGTGGTAGATGACTGAAACTAAAGCTTAATTCAGTTTTCTCCGGTTGTCACCTGTATCGCTTTTGGTGTGTCATACCACAATAGAAATGTCCCCGTCTTGACCACAATAGAAATGTCCCTTCATTGCCAAGCTAAAGAGTAAGTTGGAG
>JBKQKT010000227.1:0-2628 GCA_052147365.1 Candidatus Korobacteraceae bacterium
GTGATCCAGTGGGACAAGGAAGATTGCGCCGATATGGGCATCATCAAGGTGGACCTGCTGGGCCTTGGGATGATGGCGGTGCTTGAAGAATCCATCCAGCTGATTCGCACGGCGTATCGCGAAGAAGTGGACCTCGCGCATCTGCCGCAAGACGATCCGGCGGTGTATCAGGCGCTCCAAAACGCCGACACCATCGGAATGTTTCAGGTGGAGAGCCGCGCCCAGATGTCCTGCCTGCCCCGGCTGCATCCGGAACATTTCTACGACATCGTGGTGCAGGTGGCAATCATCCGTCCCGGGCCGATTGTTGGTCAAATGCTGAATCCGTTTCTGCGCCGGCGGCAAGGCCGCGAGAAAGCCGAGTGCCTGCATCCATCGCTGGAACCGGTGCTGCGCCGTACTCTGGGGGTGCCGTTATTTCAAGAGCAGCTGCTCCGCATGGCGATGATCGTGTCGGGATTTTCGGGTGGTGAAGCCGAAGAACTGCGCCGCGCCATGGGATTTAAGCGCTCCGAAGCCCGCATGCGCGACATCGAGACCCGGCTGCGCGCCGGCATGACACGCAACGGCATCATCGGCAAGCAGCAGGATGCCATCGTTCAATCCATCACCGCGTTCGCGCTCTACGGATTCCCCGAATCGCATGCCGCCAGCTTCGCCTTGATCGCCTACGCCAGCGCGTATCTGAAATGCCGCTACCTGGCCGCTTTCACGGCCGCGATTTTGAACAATCAGACGATGTGTTTCTACGCACCGGCCACTTTGGTCAAGGATGCCCAGCGGCATGGGCTGCACTTCAATCCCATCGATGTCACCCGCTCGGATTGGCTTTGTAGCATCGAGGAAGAAAACGGGGAGCGGCGTGTACGCCTGGGCATGAATTACGTGAAAGGAGTGCGCGAACAGCCGGCCAGAGCGATGCTTGCCGCCCGCGCGCAGGCTCCATTCAGAAGCATCCAGGATTTAGTGGATCGCGTCCCCGAGCTTCGCAAAGACGAATTGCGCAATCTGAGCAAAATTGGCGCGCTCAATTTCATTACTCCATCGCCCACGCATCGCCGCGCCGCGCTGTGGGATTCCGAACTCGCCATCCGCCCGAGCGGTCCGCTCTTTACCGACAACCAGCCACCAATCACGCGCCTCTCGCGCCCATGGACGCGAGTGAGCGCCTGAACTCCGACTTCCGCCGTACACCTCTCACCATCGGCAAACATCCCATGGCGTTTCATCGCGAAAAGATGAATGCTCTGGGCGTCACGCCCGCGGCGCAGTTGAAATTCGTACACAACGGCCGCCCGGTTCGCATTGCCGGATGTATCATCTGCAGGCAGCGCCCCGGCACCGCAAAAGGGCTGCTATTCCTGAGCATCGAAGACGAGACCGGCGTCTCGAATGCCGTGGTGATGCCCGATGTTTTCGATCGCGAGCGCAAAACCATCCTCAATAATTCATATCTGATGATCGAGGGCGAGATGCAGAACATCGACAATGTCTACACGGTGCGTACCGCGCATGTCGAGCCGCTGCACGTGGCCGAGGAGGCTGTGCCTTCGCACGATTTTCACTAATGTTGCGTTCACACGAGTGTCGGCCAGGGGCATGCACTATGCCAGTACTTGTCAGCGGACAAGCAGAGGCATAGAGAAAGCCTGTAGCCGGCGGCACGCAGGAGTGCGTGCGCTACAACGCTAGGGGGTGGGGTGAGTGGCGACGTGCATTTCGAAGCTGACCGGCGGATTGTAGTAAAGAATGCGGCCGCAGCTTTCGCAGAACATCATCTCTCCACTATTCCGAAGATCCTGGAAGAATTGAGGGCGCAGCAGAATCTGACAGGCGGAGCAACGGCCTTCGGTGACTTCGGCCACCGCCGAACCGCCGTGCCACTTCTTGCGGATGCGTTCGTAGGCCGAGTAGGCAGGCTTCCTCAGAGCGGCCACCAGCTGCTGGCGTTCGGTCTTGAGCTCGTCGAGAAGCTTTTGATCGACCGCGGTCCGCTCGCGGGCTTGCGCCTTTTCGGCTTCCACCTGCTGTTTTTCTTCCTTCAGCGCGGCTTCCGCCTTCTTGACGTTGGCGTCCAGCGGCTCCGATTCAGCCATCAGATCGAGGGTGCGATCCTCGGCTTTGCGAATGGTGGCCTCGCAAAAGCTGATCTCATGCTGGAAGGCGCGATATTGTTCGTTGGTCTTGGCGCCCAGCATCTGGTCGCGAAGCTTGGAGATCTTTTGATTCTCCACCTTCACGTCGTCTTCCAGCTGCTTCCGTTCCTTTTGGTTTGCAACCAGGGCGGCACGGTCGGCTTCCAGCCGTCGGAGGTGGGAATCCAGCGCTTTTTCAATTTGCGCGATGTGTTTTGGTAAGGTAGCGACTTCCCGCTCCACCTCTGCAATCCTCAGATCCAGGGATTGCAAGCGGGTGACCTGCTGAATCTCATCGGTCATCGTTTTCTCATCGTAACATCTCTCATGGGGGGACAGTCTGAGCGGTCGCTTATGATGGGAACGCATGCGAAGAGTGGTGGCTTGTTGGCTCTTAGCGGTTGGCCTGTTGGCGCTGGACACGGCGCAGGTGATGTCAGGCGGCGCGGCCATCGAGGTTAGCTTTGCGCCAGGCAAGTTCGACGTGCCAAGA
>JBKQKT010000228.1:0-5777 GCA_052147365.1 Candidatus Korobacteraceae bacterium
GTGAGGACCGTGTGGTGAGGACCGTGTGGTGAGGACCGTGTGGTGACGGGGCTCCGCCCCGTCCCGTCAAGAGAAACCAGTTCGAACTCCGGGAAGGCGGCCCATCGCACGTGGGAATTAAAGCTAAGAGGAGGAAGGAAAAAGTCACGAGGTCACTGACCAGCAAACGCACTCTTCAGAAGCCCTTCGCCGAATCCAGCAGGATCGTCACCGGCCCGTCATTTACCAGTTCCACCTGCATCGTCTCCTGGAACCGTCCCGTCTCGCAGCGCAAGCCCGTCGCCCGAATCTTCCCCACAAAGTACTCATATAGCGCGCGCGCTTCTTGCGGAGCCGCTGCCCCATCAAATGACGGACGCTTGCCCCGCCGCGCATCTCCATAGAGCGTGAACTGCGACACCACCAGCACCGCGCCGCCCACCTGGGCGACCGACAGATTCATCTTCCCGCCGTCGTCTTCAAAAATCCGCAGCCCGACAATCTTCTCCGCCAGATAGTCGGCCTCAGCCCGAGTGTCGCCCGAGCCCACGCCCAGCAGCACCAGCAGCCCCCGCTCGATCGCACCCGCGATCTCTTCTCCCACCGTAACCCGCGCGCGACCAACCCTCTGCACCACAGCCCGCATTAAATAAAGTGCCTCACAGCTCTGGGGAAGGGCACGGCGTCAGCCGTGCCGTAACTCCCGCCGAACAACCGCGGCTTCTAGCCGCTGGGGGAATGCTGCGTTGGGAAAACACGTTTTCCGCAGCCCGTTAGAACGCCGCCGCGCCCGCCTCCGCGACCGCATGATCCTGCTCGCCTGATCCGCCGCTGACCCCGATCGCCCCGACCACCTTGCCCCCGCGCTTCAGCGGAATTCCTCCGGCAAAGATCATGATCTTCCCATCGTTCGACGCGTGGATCCCAAAAAACTGTCCCCCCGATTGCGAGTGCGTCGCCAGGTCCTTCGTAGCGATGTCGAAGGCCCGCGCAGTGTATGCCTTCTTGATGGAAATATCGATGCTCCCCAGCCACGCTCCATCCATGCGCACGTGGGAAACCAGATTCCCACCTTCATCCGCTACCGCAATGTTCATGGGCTGGCCAATTTCCTTGGACTTCTTTTCCGCCGCGGCAATCACGCGCCGCGCGTCTTCCAGTGTCATAAAGTCTCTCCTCGATTGTGGTCGCTTCCCGGCGTAAATTGCAGGAGCGTAAACGGCAGCTTCGGCGCCGTGCGGCGGGCGCTACAGCACGTACAGTCGCAGCATCCACCAAACCAGGAATATCGCAACAATCGCCCCCGCAATATGGACGATCCAGTCGCCACCCGTTTTCGGATTGCCGAGATTGAACACGATGGAATCCTAGCACGCGGCGCAATCAAGGCTCCAATCAGTAGAGTTTAGTTTTGTGGAGAGACGGGCGTCCTCGCCCGTCCCCAGTTTTGTGGAGAGACGGGCGTCCTCGCCCGTCCCCAGTTTTGTGGAGAGGGGTATAGTAGGGCCGGGCCTTTTTTGGCTTTGTGGAGAAACGGGCGTCCTCGCCCGTCCCGAACGTAATTGTGGAGAGAAGGGCGTCCCCGCCCGTCCACCACAGGCGATCACCAGCTCTTCGGTGGAGGAGGGGTCTATGTCCACACCCTTTGCATTGAACTCTACTGGCCCGAAATTGCTGCTTGCAGCAGTTCTGGCGCTACTCGTCGTAACTTCCCAACCCGCGCACGCGCAAACGGAAAGCGTGCTCTACTCCTTCTGTTCGATAACCAACTGCACCGACGGGTTCGGACCGAACGGTAATTTGACCCTGGATACGCAGGGCAATGTTTACGGCGCAACCCAGTATGGCGGCGCCGACCAGAACGGCACTGTCTTCAAGGTGACTGCAAGCGGCACGGAAACTGTGCTTCACAGTTTCCTTCGGGGCGCCGGCACTTCACCGGAAGGCAGCTTGATCTGGGATGCCAAAGGCAATCTCTATGGCACAACTTTAGGCAACGGTTATGTAGGACTGCTTGGCCAGCATTTTTTCGGCACGGTTTTTGAGCTGGAGCCGCATAGCTTCAAGTTTCTCTATCGCTTCCTCGAGACGGATCAGGAAAATGGAGCCCAGCCAACCCCCGGATTGGTCCGCGATCCGCAGGGCAATCTCTATGGCACAACCCAATACGGCGGCGCTCATGGCTGCGCCACCGGCTACGGCTGTGGGACCGTGTTTAAGGTAACTCCAGACAAGACGGAGACGGTTCTCCACAGCTTCTCCGGAGGCACGGACGGAGAACAGCCCCATGGCGGCTTGCTTGCGGATAGCCAGGGCAACCTCTACGGCACAACCGAATTCGGCGGTACCGGCACCGGCTGCGAAGAAAGTAGTGGTTGCGGAACCGTATTCAAGGTGACTCCGAGCGGCGCCGAGACCGTGCTTTACAGCTTTGCCGGAGGAGACGATGGTGCGCGTCCATTGGCTGGGTTGGCGATCGATAGCCAGGGCAATCTTTATGGCACAACCGCGTTTGGCGGCACGGGCTGCGGCGGAGATACCGGTTGTGGAACGGTATTCAAGATAACTCCGAGCGGGACCGAGACCGTGCTCTACAACTTTGCCGGTGGAACGGATGCCGACGGACCCTGGGCGAGCTTAGTGCTCGATGGGCAAGGAAATCTCTACGGCACAAGTTATTACGGCGGAGGCGCTTCGGGTTGCAGTGGCGGCTCCGGTTGTGGAACCGTCTTTAAGGTGACTCTGGGCGGCACCGAAACAGTACTCTATCGCTTCACCGGAGGCACCGACGGAGCACGACCCTATGGTGGTTTGGTCATGGATGCTCAGGGTAATCTCTATGGGACCACCTACGAAGGCGGAGTCGGAGATTGCTATGACGGACTCCCCGGCTGTGGCGTGGTGTTTAAGGTGACTCCGTAACTGGGGGTGCCCCACGTCTCGCGTTTGAGACGTGGGATGCGACGTCGTCAGCGCCGAGGATGGAATCGAATGGTCCAGCCGGGTGCCCCATCCTAACGCCGCGTCTTTTGCGGCGTTAGGGTGGGAACCAAACCGCCGCGACCTTGGGATTTTGATTACCCTCGAGCCGGATGCGGCACCAGTTCCAGAAGTTGCGGAAGAACTCCACTCCGCCGACGAACCGTTATCGGGTTGACTTTGCATGCCACTCGACAAACTGAGCAAGCGCCTCGAGCGCGCGTCCTACCCGAACTCGATCTTCGGTCGCGCAGAGGTCCAGGAGCAGACCGCGCGTGGCCGACAGGAGGAGCGTCGCCTCGACCACATTCAGCTTCCTCGGGAAACCTGCTTTTTCCGTCAGCTTCCGCCAATAAGCGAGCGGATCTTCGAGCACGCCGGGGAACTCCCGCGGATTTCGGAGAGCCAGCCCGTACAGCTCGAAGATGAGTCGCGTCGCTGGCCTGGCTTCCGGTGCACTCAGCCGCTTCCAGTACCAGCGCACAAATCCAGACAGGGTGCGCGGTTTCTTACCGGCCTGGAACCATCGTTGGATGCGCCTGTCCTCGCGCTCGCGTAAGCCGGCCAGGATCTGCCGCAACAGTTCTTCCCGCGACCCGAAGTGATAGATCAGCATACGACCGTTGGTCTTCAAGGCCTTTGCCAGGGGGCGAAGCGTCAGGTCTCCCACGCCATGCGCGATGACATAGTCGACAGCTTGGTCGAGGAGCGTTGCGCGGATACTGGGATCGGGTGGTCTCGACATAGGAAACTCCTTGCCACATGAATGTAACATACGTTACATTAATAAGAGTCCGTAATGAAGTCGGTTATTCCCATCACGGGCTTCAATCACGGGCCCAGGAGAATCGTATGCGCAAGCGTTGGTGTTTGCTGTTGTGGTTGCTGGCCTGCCTTCCCCTAGTCGCGCAACCGGCCGGGGAACAAGAGAGAAACAAGCAGATCAGCCGCAGCTTTTTCGAAGAGGTGCTGGACCAGGGACAATTCGACAAATACGCAGCGTCTCACGCCCCGGATTTTGTGGCGCACGCTGGCGATCACGATGCCACATTGGAGGAGGACATTGCCGCCGCCAAAGAAGAACGCAAGGCCTTGCCCGACATGAGAGTCCATGTGAACCAGATGATCGCCGAGGGAGATCTGGTGGCCGTATATTGGACCGCGGCCGGCACCAACACGCAGGCAGGCATGGGATTTCCCGCGACCGGCAGAAAGATCGAGATTGACGGCATGACCTTTTTCCGTTTTAAGGCAGGGAAGATTCGCGAAGAGTGGAGCGCTTGGGACATGCTCTCGGTTATGCGGCAGGCAGGGCTATCCTCTTCGCCACATTGACGGGAGAACTGCAAAACTCTGCGAAAAGTCTGAAACTAAATCTGCCGCCGGACCGTACGCAGTTCAGGAGGCCGATATGCATGACACCAAGGAGCGGCTGTCTCTATTCTGGATCTTCGCGCTTTTGAACTACCTGTATGCGGACGTGCTTGCCCTGTGGGATATTGTTGGCTCGCTAAAGGTAGTCGACGCCCCACATCTCCCACCATGGGCTCTGGCGGGTTCAGCGGTCTTGATGGAAATACCCATGGCCATGATTGTGGCGTGTCGGCTACTTCCGTTTCGAGCAAACCGGCTGGCGAATATCATCGCGGGTACAATTATGACCCTTGTAAACGGTTTCCTGACCTACGTTCCGCCTCTGTTCTGGCCAGGTTCCCGGACGCCCGCTCTTCCTGAGTACTTGTTCTTCGCGACGATCGAAACTGTATGCACCTCGGTCATCGTCTGGCAGGCGTGGACTTGGTCAGGGTTTGAAGCCGCAGTTAGTTCGGAGCGCGTCGTCGGGAACCCGGTACGCGCAATACAAGACCAGGGCATTCCAATCTAACAAGGAGAATATCCGATGAAACACAACATCCTGTTGGTCATCACGTCTGTGCTCTCGATCCTCTTCATGACGTTTCACATGACGGACGACATCGTCCGCGGGATGGAGCCAGGCACGCTTGTAGACCTGATTGCGGTGCCCATTCTTGTCATCCAGTTGTACGGGACGCTGGCGCTCGCCGGAAAGCGATCTGGGTACGTCATCATTCTCCTCTCGTCGCTCCTTTTTTTAGTCGTCCCCGTCGTCCACATGAAGGGGGCAGGAGTCGGCGGAGCGATCGCCAAGTCCAGCGGAGCCTTCTTCTTTATCTGGACACTCCTAGCGCTCGGCGTGACCGCGCTCTTCTCCGTCATCCTCGCAGCGCGCGCGTTATGGGAGCATCTGCCACGGCGGACCGACGTGCAGCACCAACAAGGTACCCGTGCTTGAAGCGCTGCTCGCGGAGATTTACCAAGTCCAATCCGCGATGGGTCAGATGACGTGCTACCCGGAAATTGAGACGGCCTATATCGCGTACCTGGTGACGCTAAGCTGAAGTGACGAGGTTTCTACGGAGTCGCCTCGAATACGACGCCGCAGCCGACCGCTCTGGCCGCATCGTCATTCGCGACGTTGCCTTCATGGACAACGCTCCCGACGAATTCCATCACGGGCTTGTCCGAATCAACCGCGACGATGGGCCTGCCGCCGATGCCAGCTTGCTCGAAAAGCCTTGCCTAGCAGCTCAGAACGCTATACTATCCTGCCGTCAAAGGCATTGCAGCTCGCCTTAGCCCAACTGCCATGCTCGCGTATTTTCCACTCCGGAGAAAGTTCATGTAGATAAGAAAACTGGGAGGCAATATGAGATCCATTTTGAAACCAGCCCTTGCCCTCTGGGCCATTGCCTGCTTCGCTTTTTCTCTGATTCCAAGCCCCGCGAACTCACAGACAA